>NZ_JALQDN010000047.1:0-2076 GCF_023631205.1 Caballeronia sp. NCF2
GAGTCGTGCGCTGTACTTGCTCATGAAAAAACACCCCAAATCGTTGAACGGGTGTCCAACTTTTGGGGTGCAGTTCAGAAAGCGCCGAGGCTTTTTCTTTTCGCGTCAACGAAACGCGATCACACCGCCATGCAGAGATACTTGATGACGACGTAATCGTCGATGCCGTAATGCGAGCCTTCGCGCCCGAGGCCCGACTGCTTCACGCCGCCGAACGGCGCGACTTCGTTCGAGATGAGGCCGGTGTTGATGCCCACCATGCCGTATTCCAGCGCTTCGGCGACGCGCCAGATGCGGCCGATGTCGCGGCTATAGAAGTACGCGGCGAGGCCGAACTCGGTGTCGTTGGCGAGCTGCACGACTTCATCGTCGGACGAGAATTTGAAGATCGGCGCGAGCGGGCCGAAAGTTTCTTCCTTCGCCACTTTCATGTCCGGCGTGACGCCGGTCAGTACGGTCGGCTCGAAGAACCCGTGACCGAGCGTGTGCCGCTTGCCGCCCGAAGCGAGCGCGGCGCCTTTCGCGAGCGCGTCCGCGATATGCGATTCGACCTTTTGCACGGCCGCTTCGTTGATGAGCGGCCCGAGCGCGACGCCGCTTTCCGTGCCGCTTCCGACCTTGAGCTTGCTCGCGGCTGCCGCGAGCTTTTGCGCGAAGGCATCGTAGACGCGCTCGTGGACGTAGAAGCGGTTCGTGCACACGCAGGTTTGTCCGCTATTCCGATATTTCGATGCAATCGCGCCTTCCACGGCGGCGTCGAGATCGGCGTCGTCGAATACGATGAACGGTGCGTTGCCGCCGAGTTCCAGCGTCACCTTTTTGACGGTCGGCGCGCTTTGCGCCATCAGCAGACGGCCGACCGCCGTCGAGCCGGTGAACGACAGCTTGCGCACGATCGGATTGCCCGTCATTTCGCCGCCGATCGCTTTCGGATCGCCGGTCAGGATGCTGAGCACGCCTTTCGGCAGGCCCGCGCGTTCTGCGAGCACCGCGAGCGCGAATGCGGAGAAGGGCGTTGCTTCGGCGGGCTTCACGACGATCGGGCAGCCGGCTGCGAGCGCCGGTCCGACCTTGCGCGTGATCATCGCGGCGGGGAAGTTCCACGGCGTGATTGCGGCGCAGACGCCGATCGGTTCCTTGGTCACGACGATGCGCTTGTCGGCAGCGGGCGTGGCGAGCGTATCGCCGGCGACGCGCTTGCCTTCCTCCGCGAACCATTCGATGAACGACGCCGCGTAGGTGATTTCGCCCTTGGCTTCGGCGAGCGGCTTGCCTTGCTCGGTCGTGAGGATGAGGGCGAGATCGTCGGCGTTTGCCATCATCAGGTCGAACCAGCGGCGCAGGATGGCCGCGCGTTCCTTCGCGGTTTTTTTGCGCCAGGCGGGCCAGGCGGTGTTGGCGGCATCGATCGCGCGGCGCGTTTCGGTTGCGCCCATGTTGGGGACTTTGCCGAGGGATTCTCCCGTTGCCGGGTTCACCACTTCAAACGTTTCGCCGTTGTCGGCTTGTTGCCATTCGCCGTCGATGTACGCTGCGTGACGCAAGAGCGTCGGGTCTTTCAGGTGTTCTTTCAGGCTCATTTGCTAGTCCTTTCGTGTCGGCTCGGGGTTGTCGCTGGATCCCGTTCTCGTGTCGGCTCCGGTGTTTCGCCGGATCCCGTTTTCTTAGTGGTCTATTAGCACTGCCCCTGTGCGGGGCGGCACTCACTTTCTTTGCTGCTGCAAAGAAAGTAAGCAAAGAAAGCAGCTTCCGATACGCCCGCGGTCACACGCAGTTTGGGTAGTCCTCTCGTCGTTCGTGGGCTGCCTAAAGAGTGCCCTCATAGGCCCCATCGGGCTTGGCTCGCGCACGGTCTGCCACATCGCACCACACACCAAACTGGTTCAGCACCAAACAGCTCCAGCCCGCTTCGCGGCCGACCGGTCAATCGGGTCCGCGCGTGCTTCGCTACTAACATCTTTATCGCACTGCGCGCGCAAACCGATGGCTTCCTTTGCAGACCCGGCGGCAGCGCGTAGCGCTGTGCCGAAGCTCTTTCGTGCTGAACCAGTGTCCTCAGCGTTTTCGGGCGGCGGA
>NZ_JALQDN010000048.1:0-107974 GCF_023631205.1 Caballeronia sp. NCF2
CTTTGCTTACTTTCTTTGCAGCAGCAAAGAAAGTGAGTGCCGCCCCGCACAGGGGCAACGCTAATAGACCGACGCGAATACGGGATCCGGCGACCAACGCAAAACAAAAAACCAAAAACCAAAAACCAAATCAAACCGCAACGCCAACAGTCTCCGTCAACACATCTTCAAGAATACCGAGCGCCTCATCAAAAACCGCATCCTGAATGGTGAGCGGAAACAGGAACCGAACCACGTTCGAATAAACGCCACAAACCAACAGCAGCAACCCGCGCTCCAGCGCCCGCGTCTGCACGAGCTTTGCAAAAGCAGCATCCGCATCATGCGAACCGGGCTCGCAGAACTCGACCGCGATCATCCCCCCCGGCCCGCGCACGTCGGCGATCTGCGGCACATCGCCCTTCAGCGCTTCGAGTTTCGCCTTCAGCTTGTCGCCGAGCACAACCGCGCGCTCGCAGAGCTCTTCATCGTCGATGATGTCGAGCACCGCATGCGCCGCCGCCACCGCCAGCGGATTGCCCGCATACGTGCCGCCGAGCCCGCCCGGCGCCGCCGCATCCATGATCTCCGCGCGCCCGACGACGCCCGACAGCGGCATCCCGCCCGCCAGCGACTTCGCGATCGTCATCAGATCCGGCACGACGCCGTGATGCTCCATCGCGAACAGCTTGCCGGTGCGCGCAAAGCCCGTCTGCACTTCATCGGCGATCAGCAGAATGCCGTGGTCATCGCAAATCTTGCGCAGGCCGCGCACGAATTCCGTCGGCGCCGGAACGAAACCGCCTTCGCCCTGCACCGGCTCGAAGATGATCGCGGCAACACGCGTCGCTTCGATATCCGCCTTGAAAAGATGCTCGATCGCGCGCAGCGAATCCTCGACGGACACGCCATGCAGCGAATTCGGGAACGGCGCATGGAACACGTCCGACGGGAACGGCCCGAAGCCGATCTTGTACGGCGCGACTTTGCCCGTGAGCGCCATGCCCATCAGCGTGCGGCCGTGAAAGCCGCCCGTGAACGCGATCACGCCCGGCCTGCCCGTCGCGGCGCGCGCGATCTTCACCGCGTTCTCGACAGCCTCCGCGCCCGTCGTGAAAAACGCCGTCTTCTTCGCGTGCGAGCCCGGCGCGCGGGCGCTGATCTTCTCGGCGAGCGACACATACGACTCGTACGGCACGATCTGATACGCCGTGTGCGTGAAGCAGTCGAGCTGCGCGCGAATCGCCTCGACGATCTTCGGATGGCGATGCCCCGTATTGCACACCGCGATGCCCGCCGCGAAGTCGATGAAGCGGCGGCCCTCGACATCCCACAGTTCCGCGTTCTCGGCGCGCGCCGCGTAGAAATCGCACATCACGCCGACACCGCGCGGCGTCGCAGCGTTCTTGCGGGCGTGCAGATCGGCGTTCTTGAGGTTGGTGCTCACGGAAATCTCCTGGATCGTTGGTGGCCGCATCGGCCGACTGAATATAGAGACGACTATAGTAAGATTTGGCCCTCAAGTTCAGAGCCATTTCAATAAATCTATAGGAGCCAATTCGATGTCGACGCGCGCAAGCGTGCTGTCCGACTGGCTGGCGCAGCGCATCGATCGCACGAACGGCCAGCCGATCTACCGGCAATTGCATCGGCTGCTACAGCAGGCCATCCTCACGCGCGAGCTCGCGGCGGGCGCGAAAGTGCCGTCGTCGCGCTTGCTTGCCGCCGAGCTCGGCGTCGGGCGCAACACGGTGACGCAGGTCTACGAGCAACTCGCGCTCGAGGGCTACGTGTCGTCGGCGACGGGGCGCGGCACCTTCGTCGCGGACAGCACGCCCGACGACATCGTGTTCGACGACGCGCCGCCCGCGGCGATCGCGCCATCCGATGCACAATCGACGCTCTCCACGCGCGGCGCGCGGCTGATTTCGGGCGCGGGCGTGTCGAAGCGTCAGGGCGGCGCGTTCATGCCGGGCGTGCCGGACGTATCGCGGTTTCCGTCGCGCGTGTGGAACCGGCTGCACGCGAAATACTGGCGCAAGCCGCTGCCCGATCTGCTTACCTACGCGCCGGGCGGCGGCCACGCGGGACTGCGCCACGCGCTCGCGCACTATCTGCGCACGTCGCGCTCGGTGCGTTGCACGCCGGAGCAGATCGTCGTGACGACGGGCATCCATCAATCCATCGATCTCGCCGCGCGCCTGCTCGCCGATCCGGGCGACACGATCTGGACGGAGGATCCGTGCTACTGGGGCGTGCGCAGCGTTCTGCAGGTTTCGGGGCTCGATCTGAAGGCGATTCCCGTCGACGCGGAAGGCATCGCGCCGACATCCGCCGATCTCGCGTCGCCGCCGAAGCTGATGCTCGTCACGCCGTCGCATCAATATCCGCTCGGCATGGTGATGAGCCTCGCGCGCCGCCGCATGCTGCTCGAATATGCGCGCCAGCACCGCTGCTGGATCATCGAGGACGATTACGACAGCGAATTCCGCTACGGCAGCCGGCCGCTCGCGTCGCTGCAGGGCATGGACACGGCGGGGCAGGTGATTTACGTCGGCAGTTTCGGCAAGACGCTGTTTCCGGGGCTGCGCATCGGTTATGTGGTCGTGCCGGAAGCGCTCGCGGAGAGCTTCGCGATGGCGAGCGCCGAGCTGTATCGCGAAGGGCAGTTGCTGCAGCAGGCCGTGCTCGCGGAATTCATCGAGCAGGGGCATTTCACGTCTCATATCCGGCGGATGCGCGCGCTCTACGGCCAGCGCCGCGACGCGATGCTCGCGACCATCGCCGCGCGCTACGGCGACACGCTTTCGATCGCCGGGGGCGATGCCGGGCTGCATCTCGTGCTGAAACTGCCGCGCCACGTCGATGATCGCGCGCTCGCCGCCGCCGCGCTCGCGCAGAACATCGTCGTGCGGCCGCTGTCGGGGTATTACGCGCATCGGCCGGACGCGGAATCCGGCTTGCTGATCGGATATGCATGCGTGCCGGACGACGACATCGCGCCGGCTTTCGCCACGCTCGCCGACGTGATCGACCGGTTTCTGCGCTAAAAGCGGTCGAAATTTCACGATTCGCTTACGGTCAGCGAAAAAAACGCGCGCGGAACTGGCAAGCGCGGCGCATGTGGAGGATCATGTGCGCCGTTTTCCGATCAACCGCAAGGGCTTCTCCATGACGATCTCGTCCGACCACCACTTCACCGTCATCGCCGATCTCTCCGACGACGCGCCTTCGCTGCGCGAAATTCGCCACGATATCCATCGTCATCCGGAGTTGTCGTATGAGGAGACGCGCACTGCGGCGCTCGTCGCGGAGCGGCTCGAAGAGTGGGGCTGGACGGTGACGCGCGGCGTCGGCGGGACGGGCGTCGTCGGCACGTTGAAGGCGGGCGACGGCACGAAGAGCATCGGACTGCGCGCGGACATGGACGCGCTGCCGATCATCGAGCAGAGCGGCAAGCCCTGGGCGAGCGAGACGCACGGCAAGATGCACGCGTGCGGCCACGACGGCCACACGACGATGCTTCTCGGCGCGGCGCGCCATCTCGCGCGCACGCGCAATTTCAACGGCACGGTGCATCTGTATTTTCAGCCGGCGGAAGAGCACGGCGTGCCGAGCGGCGCGCAGAAGATGATCGAGGAAGGTCTTTTCGAGCGCTTTCATTGCGACGCCGTGTTCGGCGTGCACAACCATCCCGGCGCGCAGCCCGGCACGTTCCTGTTCCGCAAGGGGCCGTTCATGGCGGCGGGCGATCAGGTGTCGATCGTGGTCGAAGGCGTCGGCGGGCACGCGGCGCGGCCGCATCTGTCGGTCGATCCGGTCGTCGTGACGGCGAGCATCGTCATGGCGCTGCAGACGATCGTCGCGCGCAACGTCGATCCGGCGCAGCCGGCCGTCGTCACTGTCGGCTCGATGCACGCCGGGACGGTCAACAACGTCATCCCGAATCGCGCGACGCTCGAACTGTCCGTGCGCTCCTTCGACCCGCAAGTGCGCGAACTGCTCAGGCGCCGCATCAAGGAACTGGTGGAATCGCAGGCGGCGAGCTACGGCGCGAGCGCGACGGTGAAGTATCTGGAAGGCTATCCGGTCGTCGTGAATTCGGACGCGGAAACGGAGTTCGCTATGGAGGTCGCGCGCGAACTGGTCGGCGCAGAGAACGTTGTCGCGCACGCCGATCTGCTGATGGGCAGCGAGGACTTCGCGTTCATGCTGCAGCAGCGGCCGGGCTCGTTCCTGCGCCTCGGCAACGGTGCGGGCGAGGACGGCTGCATGGTCCACAACCCGCACTACGATTTCAACGACAAGAATCTGCCGGTCGGCGCGGCTTACTGGGCGCGCCTCGTCGAACGATTCCTGGCGTGACCGAAATCACGCCGGCAGCCTGAAACTTCCGATCGCCTCGCGCAGCACATCGACCTGATCCTTCAGCGAATGCGCGGCGGCGGCGGCTTCCTCGACGAGCGCGGCGTTCTGCTGCGTCACCTGATCCATCTCGACGACCGCGCGGTTCACCTGCTCGATGCCCGCGCTCTGCTCGCGCGACGCGTGGCTGATCTCGTCGAGAATCTCGTTCACGCGGCGCACCGATTGCACGATTTCCGTCATCGTCGCGCCCGCGTTCGTCACGAGCGACGCGCCTTGCTCGACCGTCTGCGTCGACGTTTCGATGAGCGCCTTGATTTCCTTCGCCGCCGTCGCCGAGCGCTGCGCGAGACTGCGCACTTCCGCCGCCACGACCGCGAAGCCGCGTCCCTGTTCGCCCGCGCGCGCCGCTTCGACCGCCGCATTCAGCGCGAGGATGTTCGTCTGGAACGCGATGCCGTCGATCACGCCGATGATGTCGCCGATCTGCTGCGAGCTCGCGGTGATGCGCGTCATCGTGTCGATGACGTCGTCGACCACGCCGCTGCCGCGCGTCGCCACGTCCGCCGCCTGCTCCGCGAGACGCGCCGCCTGCGCGGCGCTCTCCGCGTTGTTCTTCACGTTCGCGGTCATCTGGTCCATGCTCGACGCGGTCTGCACGAGCGCCGCGGCCTGTTCCTCGGTGCGCTGCGACAGATCGGTGTTGCCCGCCGCGATCTCCGACGCGCCCACGTTGATGTTGTCCGTGCCGCTGCGCACGCGCGACACGGTATCGACGAGACCGCTCTGCATCACGCTGAGCGCGTGCAACAGACTTGACGTGTCGTTCGGACGGACGTCGACGCTGCTCGTCAGATCGCCACGCGCGATGCGATGCGCCGCGTCGACCGCCAGTTCGAGCTCGCCGCCGAGATTGCGTTTGATGCTGCGCAGAACGATGAGCATCGCGGCCGTCGCGAAGCCGCCGAGCACGGCCGTGATCGCGAGCCAGCGCAGCGCGCTTGCCCAGAACGCGCTCTGCACGTCGTCCATGTACATGCCGGTGACGATGTACCAGTCCCACTGCCCGAAGCGCTGCGAGTAGGAGAGCTTGCCGACTGGCTTGTCGCTGCCGGGCTTCGGCCACAGATAGCTGATGAAGCCGCCGCCGGGCTGATCGCCCGCCTTGACGATATCGACGAACAGGCGAGTGCCCGCCGGATCGGCATAACTCGACAGATCCTGCCCGTTCATCGCGGACTTGATCGGGTGCATCACCATCCTCGGATGCGAGTCGTTGATCGAGAGATAGCCGTCCGTGCCGTAGCGGATCGCGCCGACCACTTCCAGCGCCCGCTTTTTCGCTTCGTCTTCGGTGAGCGTCTTGTTCGCGGCGAGCGCCGCGTAGTGCGCGGTGATCGAGTGCGCCTCGTTGACGAGCGTCTTCAACTGCTCCTTGCGGTCGTCGATCATCGACGTCCGGTTTTGCCATGCCCCGATGATCCCGATCGCGATCAAGCCGATCCACAGCACGGCGATCAACGAGCCGAGCTTCTTGTTCAACGTCATTCTGTTCATGTTGCGCCCGTCGCCTGTTTGCGTTGTATTCGCGTTGTCGTTTGCGATGGCGCACGCCGCCGCATGCCCGCTTTACGGCAGGCATGGGCGGCGAGTGTAGGGCGGGAATTCCCGTAGGGAAGCGTCGGATCAGAGACGCCGGATCGGATCCTTGTCGGGCGGCGCGTCGGGATGCTGCGGCTCCTCCGGCCGATGACCGGGCGAAGGCGGCGTGAGCGGATCGGCTTCCGGATCGCGGTTCGGGTCCGCGACGGGATCCGGAACGGGATTGGTCTGCATGTCGAATTTCATGATGTCCCCCGAAAGGTGGCTCTTCGTCTATGCCGATTCGTGCGCCGCCGGCATGTGCAGCGTGAACGGCTCGCCCGGATGCGCGCCGCCGGTGTGCGAGAGCGCGTCGCGGGCGTGTGCGGCGATCGCGTCGCTGCCGGTGTCGCGCGGATGTTCGTCGAGCACGATATGCGGCGTGCCGAGCGCGCGGGCGGCGGCGACGGGCGAGGACGCTTCGGCGTCGTCGGACAGGAGCAGCCGCGCATTGGCGATCAGGCGCGGCAGCGTCGCCGGCGCGACGGCGCCCGCGAGAAAGAGCGCGGCCGTCTGCATCGCGCCGAGCACGCCGGCGGTGCGCTCGGGATCGGGCGAATCGCCGACGATCGCGATCTGCCAGCCATCGGCGGCGAGCTGGTCGGCGACATCGGCATATCGTTCGGCGGGCCAGGCGGGCGCGGCGTGATGGCTGCCCGGATGGATCAGCACCAGGCGCTCGCGCTCGATGCCGTGGAACGCGGCGAGCGTGTCGTAATCGTCGCTCCCGTCACGCGCGGCGGCGGGCGGGGCGCTCGGCGCGTCGGGGACGAGCGTTGTCGTGAGGTCGTCGCTCAACGTGGAAAGGGGATTGGCTCGCATCTTGGCTCCTGCAAGTGGCGTGGCCTCGCTCGATTCGGCGCAACTCGCGGGGCCGCGCGCTTGGCAAGCACCCGCCATGCCCGGCGCGTTTGCGGCACGTTCCGCCTGAAAATGCCCGCGTTGGACACAGATTGCGTTCCGAAGCGTGACAGTTTGAGCGTCGATTGCGGCATCTGTCACGTATTGAAGGAGGCGCGGCGGCGCTCGTCAAGGCGCGAAGTTTTCAGCGTCGATGTAAAAAAGCCGCCACCTCGCGATGGCGAGGCGGCGGCTTGGATGCGGCGTCGAGCGGCGCTCAGGTTTCCGTGTTGCCGTCGGCGGCGGGCAGCGTCTTCGGCGTGAACGCTTCGGCGCGGCGGCGGATGCCGTCGACTTCGCCAGTCACGAACGTGCGCTTGTCCGCGGCGAGCGCTTCCTGATACGACACGCCTTCCGGCACGCGATGCAGCAGCGCGCGCAATTCGCCTTGCGTCGTCTGCTCGACGGGCTCGTAGTCGTAAAGACCGAGCTCCAGTTCGGCGCGCTCGTGCAGGATGAACAGGCACGACGCGAACACCGCGACGCCGAGCACTTCCTGCACGCCGAAGCGGAATGCGTGCGGCACAGGCGAGAACGGCAGCCACGCGATGAGCGCGACGCCCGCGAGCGCCACCGCGATGGTCACGTTGAGCAGCAATTGCAGACGCGCGACGATGCGCTCGCGTTCGGTCTTCAGTTGCCCGGCCGATTTTGGCACGAGCGCGCGTGTGTGCAAGCCCTGCGATTGTTGACGGCGGAGTTCTTCGAGCGGGAGAGCGGCCATTTGGGTGTGATGTGGACCATCGGTGAGCGCCAGTCGGCGCGACACCGGTATAACGCGCGGCTTACAGGAACGTTGACGACGCTTTCGTCTTGTTGCGTCCTGTTTCGTCCTGTTTCGTCCTGTTGCATCTGCGGCTCGTTCAGCGCGTCGGGTCCTTCACCGGCGTGCGGATGGTCGCGGTGCCGTCGGCGATCTGCTGCGCGAAAACGAGCGCCTCGACGATCGTCCCGAAGACTTCCGCGCGCACTTTGTCGTCGGCGAGGCGCATCAGATACGACGGGTGATACGTCGGCACGATGATGTGCCCCTTATGCTCGATGGTCTTGCCGAGATACTCGGACAACGCCGTGCGATGCCCCGTGAGCGCCTTGAGCGCCGTCGCCCCGAGCGCGACGACGACTTTCGGCCCGATGCGCTTCAGTTCTTCGTCGAGCCAGTAGCGGCAGGCTTCGCGTTCGCGCTGCGCGGGCGCGAGATGCGCGCGCTCCTCGCCTTGCGCTTCCCATTTGAAATGCTTCACCGCGTTGGTCAGATAGAGCGATTCGCGCGCGATCTGCGCCTCGGCGAGCGCTTCGTCGAGCAGCTTGCCCGCCTGACCGACGAACGGCTTGCCCTCGCGGTCTTCTTGATCGCCCGGCTGCTCGCCGACCAGCATCACGCGGGCGTCGCCGGGACCGACGCCCGGCACCGCCTGCGTCGCGTTGCGCCACAGCGCGCAGCGCCTGCATGCATCGAGCGACGGCGGCTCGATCAGCATCGTGCCCTTGATCGGCTCCAGATCCGTGTTGATGGCGACTTCCATGTCGGGCGGCACATTACGCGGATGACGGTCGCGCCGCGAATAGGGATCGGCGCGGGAGATCAGCGCGGGATCGGTGCGCGCGTTCTCCGGGCTTTTCCAGTAGCGCACCGGCATATGCGACGCCATTTCGGCGGCGTTTTCCTGCGCCGGCGCGAACGTGCTCTCGTAATACGCGAGCCAGAGCGCCTCGATGGCGTCGCCGCTGATGGCTTCGCCGCTCATCGCGGTGTCGCCGAAATCCATCGGCTTTTCTTCCGGCTCGCTCGTGCGGTCCACGCGCAGGAGCGCGCCGTCCCAGAACGCGGCGCCGTGCGGCGTGGCGATCATCCACGTGGCGCTGCCCATGCGCGTGGCGAAGTGCATCGCGGCGTGCTCCAGCACATCGTGCACCGGCTCGAACCAGCTGATGAACTCGGGCGGCCCGAGCGACGAATCGCGATGCCGGAAACGCAGCACTCTGCGCATTTCGCTTTCTTCGGCCTCGACCGATTCGATCATGCGCCGCAGCCGATGCCCGTCCGGATCTTCCGGCGAGGCGATCGCGCGGTCGCCCTGCGTCCAGCGCCACAGCGCCTTGTAGAGAAACCGCCAGCGGTCGGGCGCGCGAAAGCACGCCGCCGTTTCGAGCATGGCGAGGAATTCGCGCGCGATCTTGACCGGCTTCTTCGCATTCGGATCCGACGGGCCGCGCGACGCAACGATGGAGCCGAACACCGTTGCCGATGCATCGGTTTCGAGCCATTCCACGTCTTCCGGGCGCGCGTCTTCCATGAGGAGATTGCGCGCCTCGGTACGCCAGGCAGCGAACGACGGATCGATGGTGACGCTTTTCATCGGCGAACGGAATCATAAAAGCACTGTATATCCATACAGTAATTCTAGCGATTCCCGCCGCTTTTCAGCAACTATTTAGAGACGATCGCGCCCTTATACGGCGGAGCGGCCCGCCATTCACGGGAACGGCCATTGCTGCAATTCATCCATCGCGCCGTCCGATTGCCAACGGAAAAAAACTCACACACGGAGCCGCCAATGCTTGCCATCGTCATTCCTGCTCACAACGAAGCCGCGCATATCGGCGCGTGCGTCGCGGCTGCACGTCGCGCGGCGGATCATCATCAACTGCTTGGCGAGGCGGCGCGCGTGATCGTCGTCGCCGACAGTTGCAGCGATGACACCGCCGCCATCGCGCGGGCGCTGGGCGCGGAAGTGACGTGCACCGAAGCGTGCAATGTCGGCGTCGCGCGCGCGCATGGCGCACAGCGGGCGCTGGCGCTGGGCGCGCGCTGGCTCGCGTTCACCGATGCCGATACGACCGTCGCCGCAGACTGGCTCGTGCGCCAGCTCGACTGCTGCGCGGACGCGGTGTGCGGCGTGATCGGCGTGCACGACTGGTCGCCGCATATCGGCGCGGTGCGCGAGCACTTCGGGCGCACTTATACCGATGCGGACGGGCATCGGCATATTCACGGCGCGAACATGGGCGTGTCGGCGAGCGCGTACGTGAAGGCGGGCGGATTTGCGCCGCTGGAGACGAGCGAGGACGTGGCGCTCGTCGAAGCGCTGATGGCGACCGGCGCACGGATCGAGTGGAGTGCGTCGCCGCGCGTGGTGACGAGCGCGCGGACGGATTTCCGGGCGAAGAAGGGATTCGGCGCGACGCTGCTCGACGTCAGCCGGCGCTATCTGCCGATCGGCGCCGACGCCGAAGATTCCGCGGAAACGGCGGCGATCGCGGCTTAAGTCGCGCTCAAGTCTGCCCGAGGTCGCTCGGCAAATCCACGTCGCGCAGCACGTTCGCATCGTCCACTTCGACGATGAACGGCTTGTGCGTCGTGAAGATGGCGCGTGCGCCCGCGTCGCCGTCGAGCGTGGCGAGCATCTCGCGATGCGCGATGCCGAAGCCCACCGGATGCCCGCGCTTGCCACGATGGAACGGCGCGACGAGCGCTTCGCCGCCGTCGAGCGCACGCGCGACCGCTTCATACGACGACGCTTCGATCCACGGCATGTCGCCGAGCGCGACGAGCCAGCCATCGGCTTCGGACGTCGCGCGCACGGCCGCGGCGAGCGTCGCGCCCATGCCGCGCTCGGCGTCGACGCTGAAGATGACGTTGCAGCCTGCTTCGTTGAGCACGTCGGCGAGCTTTTCGGCGCCGGGACGCACGACCGCGATCACTTCGGCGCACACGGCGAGCAGCCTGCGCGCCGACTGGAACACGATGGGCGTTCCGTCGGGCAGGGTGGCGAGCAGCTTGTTGTGGAGTCCGGACGGGTCGAAACGGGTGCCGAGACCCGCCGCCAGCAGAATGCCGGTCGCGTTCGACGAATAGGTCATCGCGGGTGCTCGTGTGGGGATGAATCGCGATTGTGCGGCGCATCGAACGGCGTCGCAAGCATAAAAAAACACACGGCGGCCGGGCGGACCGCCGTGTGCGTCGTTTCACTTCACGCCATCGTCGGCGGCAGGATTTTGTCGAGCGTAATCGGCAGATCGCGCACACGCACCCCCGTCGCGTGATACACCGCGTTGCCCAGCGCGCCTGCCACGCCCGTAATGCCGATCTCGCCGATGCCCCGCGCGCCGTGCGGATTGATATGCGGGTCCGGCTCGCCGACGAACGCGATATCCAGCATGCCGATATCCGCGTTCACCGGGACGTGATATTCCGCGAGATTCGCGTTCGTATAGCGCCCGTAGCGCGAATCCATCTCGCTCTTTTCCAGCAGCGCCGAGCCGACGCCCCACACGATGCCGCCCATCAACTGGCTATGCGCGGTCTTTTCGTTGAAGAGCGTGCCGACGTCGTACACGCCGACGATGCGCGGCACGCGGATGATCCCGAGGTCCGCATCGACATGGACTTCCGCGAACACCGCGCCGAACGAGTGAAACGAATACTGCTTTTTCTCGTCGCCGGGCCGGGTCGTGGCGATCGCCTCGATCGGCTTGCCGCCGTTGCGCGCGATGATCGCCGCCGCGGGATCGCGCTTGTCAGGATTCGACAGGCTCACGACCCAGCCGTTGGACACGGTCACGTCCTCGCGCGCGAGACCGGCGACGGGCGATCCGCGATCCGCGAGCGCCATCGCGATGAGTTGATCGCGCGCCTCCATCGACGCCGCCCGCACCGCCGGCGACACGCTCGCCGCCGATTGCGAGCCGCCCGAGACCGGCGCCTTCGGCAAGGACGAATCGCCGAGCGCGAAGCGCACGTAATCGAGCGGAAAGCCGAGCGCGTCGGCGGCGACCTGCGTCATGATCGTGTACGTGCCGGTGCCGAGATCCTGCGTGCCGGACGCGACCATCGCTGTGCCGTCGGGCAGGATGCGCGCCACTGCCGACGCCTCGCTGCGATTCGCCGGATACGTCGCCGTCGCCACGCCCCAGCCGATGAGCGTATTGCCTTCGCGCATCGACTTCGGCGCGTGGTTGCGCTTGGACCAGCCGAAGGTATCCGCGCCGCGCCGATAGCATTCGAGCAGCGCCTTCTCCGACCACGGCTTCTTCTCCTGCGGCTCCATGTTCGCGTGATTCTTGATGCGAAACGCGAGCGGATCCATGTTCAGTCGATACGCCATTTCGTCCATCGCCGATTCGAGCGCGAACGAGCCGCTCGTCTCGCCGGGCGCGCGCATGAAGGTCGGCGTGCCGATGTCGAGCTTGACCAGCTTGTGCGACGTCGACTGGTTCGGCACCGCGTACAGCATGCGCGTGACGATCGCGGAGCTTTCGGTCCAGTCCTCGAACGTCGATGTCGTCGAAACGACGTCGTGACGCATGCCGGTCATGATGCCGTCGTCGCGCGCGCTCACCTGAAAGCGCTGCTCGGTGAATGGCCGGTTGCCGACCATGCCGAACATCTGCGGCCGTTCGAGCACGAGCTTGACGGGGCGGCCGGTCTGCTTCGACGCCATCGCCGCCAGCACGACGTGCGACCACACCGACCCCTTGCAGCCGAAGCCGCCGCCGACGAACGGGCAGATCACGCGCACGTTCTCATCGGAGATGCCGAAGAACTTCGCGACCGCGCTTTTCGCGCCGGACACGCCTTGCGTCGCGTCGTAGAGCGTGAGATTCGGGCCGTCCCAGCGCGCGACGGTCGCGTGCGGCTCCATCGGATTGTGATGTTCGTACGGCGTCGTGTAGACGGCGTCGAGGCGCGTCGGGCCTTGTTTCAAACCGGCGTCGACGTCGCCGCGTTTCGTCGTGATCGCGCGGCCCATCATCTTTTCCGGCTGATACGCCGAGGCCTTCGCGCGCGTGAAATCCGCGTTGGGCATCGCGGCTTCGTAGCGCACGTCGACGTAACGCGCCGCGCCTTGCGCGTGCTCCAGCGAGTCCGCGACGACGACCGCGACCGGCTCGTTGCTGTAGCGCACCTCGTTGGTCTGCAAGAGCGTCAGCTTGCGCACGGCGGGCGGCTGCGCGTCAGGGACGCCGTTGTTCGGCAGGCGCATCGCGTTCCGATACGTCATCACAAGAAGCACGCCAGGCATCGATTGCGCGCGGCTCGTGTCGATCGACGCGATACGGCCGTGCGCGACCGTGCTCGTGACGATGACCGCGTGCGCGAGCTTGGCGTCGGTGTTGTCGGCGGAATAGCGTGCCTGGCCGGTGACTTTCAGCACGCCGTCGGTGCGATCGAGCGGTTTTCCGATGACAGTCATGCGACACCTCCGGCCTGTTGAACCGCGCGCACGATCGCGCGCTGCGCGAGCACGATCTTGAACGCGTTGTCGCGCTGCGGCTGGGCGCCCTGTACGGCGAGCGCGGCGGCGTTCTGCAGCGTGGCTTTATCGAGCGATTGGCCGACGAGCGCGCGTTCGGTCGCGTTCGCGCGCCACGGCTTGTGGGCGACGCCGCCGAGCGCGATGCGCGCGCTCTTCACCGTGTTGCCGTCCATCTGCAACGCGGCCGCGACCGATACCAGCGCGAACGCATAACTCGCGCGGTCGCGCACTTTCAGATACTTCGAGTGCGCGGCGAAGAGCGGCGGCGGCAGATCGACCGACGTGATGAGCTCGCCTGCGTGCAAGGTCGTGTCGAGCTCGGGCCTGTCGCCCGGCAGCCGATGAAACTCCGCGAACGGAATCGTCCGCTCGCCGTTCGGGCCCGCGACGCGCACGACGGCATCGAGCGCCGCGAGCGCGACGCTCATGTCGGACGGATTCGTCGCGATGCACTGACGGCTCGCGCCGAGAATCGCGTGCATGCGATTGTTGCCGTCGATGGCCGCGCAGCCGCTGCCCGGCGAGCGCTTGTTGCATTGAGGAAAGCCGGTGTCGTAGAAGTACGCGCAACGCGTGCGCTGCATCAGATTGCCCCCGACGGTCGCCATGTTGCGCAGTTGCGCCGATGCGCCCGCGAGCAGCGCCTGCGACAGAAGCGGATAGCGTTCGCGCACCCACGCATGATTGGCGGCGTCGCTGTTGCGCACGAGCGCGCCCAGGCGCAGACCGCCATCGGGCAGGGCGATGATGCCATTCAGGCCGTCGATGTGCGTGATGTCGACGAGCCTCATCGGCCGCATGACGCCGCCTTTCATCAGGTCGAGCAGATTCGTGCCGCCGCCGATGAACATCGTGCCCGGCTGGCTCGCGGCCGCGAGCGCCGCGCCAATATCCGGCGCGCGCTGATAGGAGATCGCGTCCATGTGCGTCTCCTTATGCGTTGCCCGACGCGACGGCTTTTACCGCCGCGACGATGTTCGGATACGCGCCGCATCGACAGATGTTGCCGCTCATGCGCTCGCGAATTTCGTCGTCGGAGAGTTGCGCGGGGCGAAAGCGCACGTCGGCCGTGACCGCGCTCGCGTCGCCGTTGCGATATTCGGCGATGAGCGCCGTCGCCGAGCACAATTGCCCCGGCGTGCAGTAGCCGCACTGAAAGGCGTCCTTCTCGATGAACGCGCGCTGGATCGGCGCGAGCGTGTCGCCGTCGGGCGCGAGGCCTTCGACGGTCGTGACGGATTCGCCGTCGTGCATCACCGCGAGCGTCAGGCACGAGTTGATGCGCCGGCCCGACACGATCACCGTACACGCGCCGCACTGGCCGCGGTCGCAGCCTTTCTTCGTGCCGGTGAGGTTGGCGTATTCGCGCAGCGCGTCGAGGAGCGTCGTGCGCGCCTCGACCTGCAGTTCATACGGATGGCCGTTGATGGTGAGCTTCACGGGCAACATCGGCGTGGCGGCGGGCGGCGGCGCCAAGGCAGGCGTCGCAGCCGGTTGCTGCGCGTGCGCGTGCGGCGCGGCGGTCACTGCTGCGGCCGCGGCGGCGGATTGCAGGAAACGACGGCGCGACGGCTTTTGCGCCGCGTCGCTGGCGTCGTCGTGAGGATGGGTATCGGCTGGGGACATGGCGATCGGTTGCTCCTCGCTCGTTCGGAAGGGCGTCGACGGGCTCAAGTCTTCACGGGGATTCGCTCGCAGCCGATTGCGACGGATCGGGCGGAGCGCCGATGCTCGAGTCCTCGGGGCGGCGCAAGAGGCGCGGTTCGCGATCGTTCGGCAACTGTAAGGGAACCGAACGTTCGTCGAGCCGCAATCGCAGACTATAGCAAGTGGGGTGCCATGCGCTCGGGACGGACGCTGGCTGGCTTATGAGCGGGCCGTGCGGGTAAATGCTGCATGCGCGCGTAAAACTAACGGTCTGGTTCGAAACCCACGTCACTTGATAAGCGCAAGCACGTCCCGAAAGCGCGGATGCCGGCAACTGCCCATCCATCCGAAGATCGTCGTTTCGACCGTCGTGAGCCGCGCGCCGTCCTGCCGCGCCCGTTCGATCGCGACGGCGCGATCCGCGGCTCGCCGCGACGCGACCGCGTCCGCCACGAATTCCACGCGATAGCCGAGCCGCAACACTCCGAGCACCGTCAGCAGCACGCACACATGCGCCTCCGCGCCGGCGACCCACAGCGTCGCGGGCGCGGGCGGCAGCGCATCGACGAACGCGGGTTCGAGCGTCGCATCGAATGTGTGCTTTTCGACGACTTTCGCCGACCGGAGATCGACGGGCAGGCTTTCGACCGTCCCGCCGAGCCCGCGCGGATTCTGCTCCGTAAAAAGCACCGGCACGTCGAGCAGGTTCGCCGCGCGCAAGAGCGTGCCGGCGCGCTCCGTCAGACGTTGCGCGCCATCCAGATGCGGCAGGAGCCGCGCCTGCATGTCGACGATGACGAGCATCGCGTCAGGCCTCGCTCTCCATGATCCGGTCGATGAGCCGCGCGTTCTCGCCCGCGGAGCCGATGCCCGCATGCTTGGCCATCGGCACGAAGAAGTGCGTGGCGATCGGCAGCTTCGAGCGTTCGAGCCAGTTGGTCAGATGCGCGGCGAGGCGCTTCGCCGGCGTCTTCAGTTCCTCGCGCAGCACGCCGGGCAGCTTCTCGAAGTGCCGCATGTCGGTCTGATACGGCTCGGGCGCGACGCACAGCGCGTTCGGCCGGCCATCGACATCGACGGGAAGGCGTTCCAGCGCCTGATGCAGCAGCGCGACGCCGAGGCCCTCGCCGCGCCACGGCTTTCTCACTTCCCACAGGCTGATGTAAATCACGCGATGCGCGTTGTAGACCTCGCACAGCTTCTCCGGACCGAGCGCTTCCGTCGATGCGAGCGCGAGCGAGAGCATTTCGCCCGAGTAAGTGTCGAGCGTGTAGACGAGATCGGCGCTGCTCGTGAGCGGCGGCACCTTGACGAGTTTCAGCCGCACCGCCGCCGCGACGATATCGCTGCCCGCCTCGTGGAAGACGGCGAACGCGGTGCCGAGCCGCTCGTCGTCGACCTGCGGGTATTCGTGGCGATAGGTCATCGTGAAGAGAAACGGCCCGATCTTCTCGCGATACGCGAGCGGCCTGTCGACGTCGTAATCGTCGACGCCGTCGAGACCGTACGGATCGTAATCGCGCTTTTCTCGCCGCTCGCCGTTTTGCGCGGCGGCGAGCGCCGCGAGCGGACGGCGCGATTCCGGCACGAGATCCTCCGGCAAACCTTCCCAGCTCAGACGCAAAAACTCCCGTCCGCCGCGATAGTGCGTCTCGAAGAGCGAAAGAACCGGCTCGCCCGCGACCGGATCGAGAATGCGCTGGGCGCACTCGTAGGCGCGGTCGAGCAGCTGATCGGCTTCGGCGGGATCGGGCGCGAGATGCGGCTCGCTGCCTTGCGGCTCGGCGGGCAAGCCTTTTGCAACGCGTTCCTTGTGCGCGAGCTCGAGCCATTCGTCGGCCGCGCGTTCGGCGATGAAACCCGCCGCGATGCGATAGCCCGTCAGCACGATCGACTGGCCGGTGCGGCCGAGCGGGAACACGTACTCGTCGTTCATGACGTCGTCGACGGTGACGCCGCGGAACGTTTCGCGCGGCGCGTTCGCATTCGCGACCGCATCGAAGCGATCATGCGACAGCACGTGGGCGACGAGGTCGGATGCGGCCGGACCGAACTCCGATCCGGCGCCGGGAAGCAGCTTCAGCAGGGACAAGGTACTCGCGGTATACGTGGTGCCGGTCGTGCTTGGTGTGCTCATGAGTGCCATCTCCGATCGTGAAGGGTTATCGTAACAAACCATCGTATTTACGGGAGAGATCGATGAGCGTTGAAAAGGACGAAACGCGGGCGGCTACGGTTCATGAAGGCGGATGCGCGTGCGGCGCGTTCCGCTTTCGCGCGACGGGCAAGCCCATTCGCGTCTGCATCTGCCACTGCACGACGTGCCGGCAAGTGCATGGCTCCGCCTTCGGAGCTTATGCGATTTACGCGCGCGGCAACGTGATGATGAGCGGCAGCCTTTCGACGTGGAAGAGTTCCGACGATGGCCGGCGGCACTTCTGCCCGGCGTGCGGCTCGGTCGCGTACATGGAATTCACGACGCGCGACGAAGTCGATCTGCCCATCGGCGCATTCGACGAAACCGGCGTCTTCGAGCCGACTTACGAGCTCTGGTGCAAGCATCGCGAGCCGTGGCTGCCGCAGGGCGCGCGGGCGGAATACGACGAAGGCCGTCCGCACTAGGCGCGCGATGACCGGGCGCATCCGCATCGGCATTTCGGGCTGGCGCTATGCCGGCTGGCGCGGCGTGTTCTATCCGAAAAAGCTCGCGCAGGCCCGCGAGCTCGATTTCGCGTCGCGCGCGGTCCAGACGGTCGAGATCAACGGATCGCATTATTCGCTGCAAAGCGTGACGAGCTATCGCGCGTGGCGCGACGCGACGCCCGATGGCTTCGTCTTCAGCGTGAAGGGGCCGCGCTATCTGACGCACATGCTGCGTTTTCGCGACGAAACGGCGATTCCGGCGATCTCGAACTTCTTCGCGTCCGGCGTGCTCGCGCTCGGCGACAAGCTCGGTCCGTTCCTCTGGCAGTTTCCGCCGAACTTTTCCTTCCGTCCCGAAGCCTTCGAACGCTTTCTCGAATTGCTGCCGAAGGATACGGTCGCCGCCGCGCGGCTCGCACAGGACCACGACACGCGCGTGAAAGACCCGTGGTTCGAGCCCGGAAGAAAGCGCGCGCTGCGGCACGCGATCGAGATCCGTCATCCGAGTTTCTGCACCGATGAATTCGTGCGGCTGCTGCGCAAACACGGCGCGGCGCTGGTCGTGTCGGATTCGGTGGCCGGCTGGCCCTATGCCGAAGATCTCACGTCCGACTTCACTTATTTGCGGCTTCACGGCAGCGAAACGCTTTATGGCGGCAGCTATAAGGACGAGGCGCTCGACGAATGGGCGCGCCGCATCGAATGCTGGGCGTCGGGCGGACAGATCGCCGACGCGCGGCTGATTTCATCGGCGAAAGCGCGGCCGCGCGCGGGCCGCGACGTCTTCTGCTACTTCGACAACGATCAGAAAGTGCGCGCCCCGTTCGACGCGCGACGCCTGATGGAGCGCCTCGGCATCGCGCTCCCCGCCGAGCCGCACATCGAGACGAAACGTTGAAGACCGGGACAGCTTTTGTCTCGCTGGAACTGCATGCTCTCGTCAACGGTCCGAGCAATTGCATTCGCGCCCGGAAAATAAGACGATAAGCGCGGGCAGCGGCAGGATCGAGAAACTTTGATTTTCATGGCCAACGAGGAGCATCGATACCATGACGAAGCAACCGGTCAGCGGCAGCGACAAGATTCATCCCGAAGGCGCGCAATGCATCGGCGACTGCGATCCGTCCGAACAGATCGAAGTCATCGTGATGCTGCGGCGCAAGGACGAGGCGGGCTTCAAGCAGATGATGGCGCGCATCGATTCCGGCGAAGCGCCCGCGCAAGCCGTATCGCGCGAGGAATTCGACAAACGTTTCACCGCCTCGGACGACGACATCGCCAAAGTGAAGGCGTTCGCGCAGCAGTACGGCCTGACGGTCGTGCGCGCGGAAACCGAAACGCGCAGCGTCGTGCTGAAAGGGACCATCGAACAATTCCAGAAGGCTTTCGACGTCAAGCTCGAACGCTTTCAACATCACAACATCGGCGAATATCGCGGACGCTCGGGGCCGGTGAAGGTGCCCGACGAAGTGCACGACGCCGTCACCGCCGTTCTCGGCCTCGACAGCAAGCCGCAGGCGCGTCCGCACTTTCGTTTCCGTCCGCCGTTCAAGCCGGCGCGCGGCGCGGCGAGCGCGTCGTTCACGCCGGTCGATCTCGCGCGTCTCTACGATTTCCCCGATGGCGACGGCGCGGGCCAATGCATCGCCATCATCGAGCTGGGCGGCGGCTATCGCGATGCCGATCTTTCCGCGTACTTCTCGAAGCTCGGCGTGAAGTCGCCGCAAGTCGTGTCGGTCGGCGTCGATGGCGGCAAGAACGCGCCCACGGGCAATCCGAACGGCCCGGACGGCGAGGTGACGCTCGATATCGAGGTCGCGGGCGCGGTGGCACCGGGCGCGCGCATCGCCGTGTACTTCGCGCCGAACAGCGACGCCGGTTTCGTCGATGCCGTCAATCGCGCGCTGCACGATTCCACCAACAAGCCTTCGGTCATATCCATCAGTTGGGGCGGGCCGGAGGCGAACTGGTCGTCGCAATCGATCGGCGCGTTCAACGACGTGCTGCAAAGCGCGGCCGCGCTCGGCGTGACGGTGTGCGCGGCATCGGGCGACAGCGGCTCGTCCGACGGCGCGGGCGACGGCGCGGATCACGTCGACTTTCCGGCGTCGAGCCCGTATGTGCTCGGCTGCGGCGGCACGAGCCTGAAGGCGTCGGCGACGGGCATCGCGAAGGAAGTCGTCTGGAACGACGGCGATCAGGGCGGCTCGGGCGGCGGCGGCGTGTCCGGCGTGTTCGCGCTGCCGGCGTGGCAGAAGGGTTTGTCGGTGATGCGTAACGGCAAGCAGACGGTGCTCGCGAAGCGCGGCGTGCCGGACGTTGCGGGCGACGCATCGCCGCTGACCGGCTATGAGGTGCTGATCGACGGCGAGGATACGGTCGTCGGCGGCACGAGCGCGGTCGCGCCGTTGTGGGCGGCGCTGATCGCGCGCATCAACGCGATCAACGGTTCGCCATCGGGCTTCGTCAATCCGAAGCTCTACACGGCGAAGACGGCGTTTCGCGACATCACGGAAGGCAACAACGGAAGTTTTTCCGCGGCGGCCGGCTGGGACGCGTGCACCGGCATGGGCAGTCCCGACGGCGCGAAGATCGCGGCCGCGTTGAAACCCGCGAAGTCTTTGAGCAAGGCGTAAGACAGTGAACAACAACCACGACGACGATTCTGGAGCGATCACGATGAACTCCGATCCACTGGCAGCGAGCGACAAACCTGCGAACGCGGAAGAACCGGCCTTGACCGCCGCCGCGAAGAAAGCGCCGAAGAAGACCACGACGGCGAAGAAGGATCAGCCGTATTTCGATCCGGTCGCGTACGGCAACGGTCCCGACGACGCCATCGCGGCGACCGAGGCCGACGAGAACGCGGCGATCACGCATCACAGCGTGACGATCGGCGGCGCGAAGATCGCTTATACGGCGACGGTCGGCCATCTCGTCACGGTCGATCCGAGCAGTTCGAAGCCGAGCGCGAAGATGTTCTACGTCGCGTTCACGAAAGACGGCGCGAAGGAAGAGGCGCGTCCGCTGACGTTCTTCTATAACGGCGGGCCGGGGTCGTCGTCGGTGTTCGTGTTGCTCGGCTCGTTCGCGCCGCGCCGCATCAAGACGGCGATGCCGGGCTTCACGCCGCCCGCGCCGTATCAGATGGAAGACAACCCGGACAGCCTGCTCGACCGCAGCGATCTCATCTTCATCAATCCGGTCGGCACGGGCTATTCGGCGGCGATCGCGCCGAACAAGAATCGCGATTTCTGGGGCGTCGATCAGGATGCGGGGTCGATCGCGCAGTTCATCAAGCGTTATCTGACGAAGAACAATCGCTGGAATTCGCCGAAGTTTCTGTTCGGCGAGTCGTACGGCACGGCGCGCAGTTGCGTGCTCGCGTACAAGCTGCATGAGGACGGCATCGATTTGAACGGCGTCACGCTGCAATCGTCGATTCTCGATTACGCGCAGGCGGGCAATCCTGTCGGCGCGTTGCCGACCGCCGCCGCCGACGCGTGGTATCACAAGAAACTCGGCGTGCATCCGACGCCGACCAACTTGCTGACGTTCGTGGAGGAAGTCGCGGAGTTCTCGCGCACGGATTATCTGAACGCGCTGCGCAAATTTCCGCAGACGGACGATGAAGTGGTCGAGAAGCTCTCCGAATACACGGGCATCGACCGCGCGACGTTGCTGGCGTGGAGTCTCGATATCGCGGCTTACGACAGCCGGGGGAATTCGCTTTTTCTCACGACGCTCTTGAAGTCGAAGGGCGAATCGCTCGGCTCCTACGATGGCCGCGTGACGGCGATATCGACGGGCATCGCGGGCAAGATCGATCCGAATTCGGGCGGCAACGATCCGACGATGACCGCGGTGAGCGGCGTCTACACGACGATGTGGAACAGCTATCTGAACGAGCAGTTGAAGTTCACGTCGACGTCGTCGTTCACGGACCTGAACGATCAGGCGTTCCTCAACTGGGACTTCAAGCATACGGACCCGACGGGCGAACAGAAGGGCCTGGATTCGAAGGGCAACATCATTCTCTACACGGCGGGCGATCTCGCCGCGGTGATGGCGCTGAACGTCGATCTGAAGGTGCTGGCCGCCAACGGGATGTACGACTTCGTGACGCCGTTCTATCAGACGATCATCGACTTGCAGCAGATGCCGCTGATCGACAAGACGGTGCGGCAGAATCTTTCGGCGACGTTTTATCCTTCCGGACACATGGTCTATCTCGATGGCGGATCGAGGACGCAGCTCAAGGCGGATCTCGCGAAGATGTACGACGAAGCGACCACGAATCATGCGGCTATGAGCCGGATCATTACGTTGCAGAAGACTACGGCGGATAAGTTGGGGGCGTTGTCGCCGGTGGGGTGATGGTTTGCTTTTACCGCGAGGCGGTGGGGTTCGGGGGTTTTTTGTTTTGTTGTCGCCGGATCCCGTATTCGTGTCGGCTCCGGTTTTTCGCCGGATCCCGTATTCGTGTCGGCTCCGGTTTTTCGCCGGATCCCGTTTTCTTAGTGGTCTATTAGCACTGCCCCTGTGCGGGGCGGCACTTACTTTCTTTGCTGCTGCAAAGAAAGTAAGCAAAGAAAGCAGCTTCCGATACGCCCGCGGTCACACGCAATTTGGGTAGTCCTCTCGTCGTTCGTGGGCTGCCTAAAGAGTGCCCTCATAGGCCCCATCGGGCTTGGCTCGCGCACGGTCTGCCACATCGCACCACACAACAAACTGGTTCAGCACCAAATAGCTCCAGCCCGCTTCGCGGCGGACCGGTCAATCGGGAATGCGCGTGCTTCGCTACTAACATCTTTATCGCACTGCGCGCGCAAACCGATGGTTTCCCTTGCACACCCCGCGGCAGCGCGTAGCGCTGTGCCGATGCTGTTTCGTGCTGAACCAGCGCCCTCGAAGTTATTGGTTGGCAGACCGTGTGCGAGCCAAGCCCGATTAGGTGTTTGAGGGCACTCTTTAGGCGAGTGCCGCCTGGGACGAGAGGACTACCCAAATTGCGTGTGACCGCGGGCCTGAAAAGCTGCTTTCTTTGCTTACTTTCTTTGCAGCAGCAAAGAAAGTGAGTGCCGCCCCGCACAGGGGCAGTGCTAATAGACCGCTAAGAAAACGGGATCCGGCGACTACAGCAAGGAAAGTGACTGCCGCCCCGCACAGGGGCAATGCTAATAGACCACAAAGAAAACGGGATCCGGCGAAAACAACCACGGCGAAAAGCACCCCCGCCCGGGAACATCAATTGCGATAGAGGACCGCAAGTCCTCACCCAAACCCCGGAGTCCGCAAAAAAATGGCAATGGAGAAGCAACCGCCCGAAGGCGGCGTAGCCCGCACCCCCTCGCAGAGCAACACCAACAAAAAAGTCGAATCCCTCGAAACGTTCCGCTCCGACGCGACCAACCAGGCCCTGACGACAAACCAGGGCGTCAAGATCGCCGATAACCAGAACACCCTGCGCGCCGGCGAACGCGGCCCTTCGTTGCTCGAAGACTTCATCATGCGTGAAAAAATCACGCACTTCGACCACGAGCGCATTCCGGAACGCATCGTCCACGCCCGAGGCTCGGCCGCTCACGGCGTCTTCAAGGTGTACGAATCGCAGGCCGAACTGACGAAGGCCGCCTTCCTGCAAGACCCGTCGAAGGAAACGCCCGTCTACGTGCGCTTCTCGACCGTGCAAGGCTCGCGCGGCTCAGCCGATACCGTTCGCGACGTGCGCGGCTTCGCCGTCAAGTTCTACACCGAAGAAGGCAATTTCGATCTCGTCGGCAACAACATGCCGGTATTCTTCATTCAGGACGCGATCAAGTTCCCCGACTTCGTCCACGCGGTCAAACCCGAGCCGCACAACGAAATGCCGCAAGGCGCATCCGCGCACGACACCTTCTGGGACTTCGTCTCGCTCGTGCCCGAATCGGCGCACATGGTGCTCTGGACCATGTCCGATCGCGCGATTCCCCGCAGCCTGCGCACGATGGAAGGCTTCGGCATCCACACCTTCCGCTTCATCAACGCGCAAGGCAAAGGACGCTTCGTCAAGTTCCACTGGCGGCCGACGATCGGCTCCGCATCGTTGCTCTGGGACGAAGCGCAGAAACTCGCGGGCAAGGATTCGGACTTCCATCGGCGGGATCTGTGGGAAGCGATCGACAACGGCGACTATCCCGAATGGGAACTTGGCGTGCAGATCGTCGAAGAAGAGGATGAACACAAGTTCGACTTCGATCTGCTCGATCCGACCAAGATCATTCCCGAAGAGCTCGTGCCGCTCAAGATGATCGGCAAGCTCACGCTGAATCGCAATCCCGACAACTTCTTCGCCGAAACCGAGCAGGTCGCGTTCTGCCCCGGGCACATCGTGCCGGGCATCGATTTCACCAACGATCCGCTGCTGCAAGGGCGTCTGTTCTCCTACACCGACACGCAGATCAGCCGGCTCGGCGGCCCGAACTTCCACGAAATTCCGATCAACCGGCCACTCGCGCCACTCGCCAACGGTCAGCGCGACGCGATGCATCGCCAGACGATCGACAAGGGACAGGCGTCCTACGAGCCGAATTCCATCGACGGCGGATGGCCGAAGGAAACCCCGCCCGCCGCATCGGGCGGCGGCTTCGAAAGCTACACGGAGCGCGTCGAAGGCTCGAAGATCCGCGTGCGCAGCCCGTCGTTCAAGGACCATTATTCGCAAGCCACGCTCTTCTGGAACAGCATGACCGATCCGGAAAAGGATCACATCGTCGGCGCGTATTCGTTCGAGTTGTCGAAGGTCGAGCGCAAGCACATCCGCGAGCGCCAGCTCGGCATTCTCGCGAACATCGATGAGACGCTCGCCGCGCGCGTCGCCGAGAATCTCGGCTTGCCCGCGCCGAAGAAGAACGCGAATGCCGACGAGCTCGGCAAGTCTTCGGTGACGGAATCGCCGGCGCTGTCGATCGTCGCGAAAACGAAGCCGTCAATCAAGACGCGCAAAGTCGCCATTCTCGCCGCGCCTGGCGCCGATGCCGCGAGCATCAAGGCCGTCCAGGACGCGCTGAAAGCCGAGGGCGCGCACGCAAAGGTCATCTCGCCGACGCTCGGCTCGCCCGCGCAAGGCATCGAGGCCGATGCGACCATCCTCGGCATGCCGTCGATCATGTTCGACGGCGTGATCGTCGCGGGCGGCAAGGACAGCGCGAAGACGCTGTCGGAATCCGGCGACGCGCGTCACTTCGTGCTCGAAGCGTTCAAGCATCTGAAGGCCATCGGCGCGATCGGCGACGGCGAGGACCTGCTCGCGGCCGCGCATCTGCCGGGCGGCGAGGAAGGCGTCGCCGTGGGCAGCGACGCGAATGCCGTGCTGAAGAGCTTCATCGAAGCGATGAGCAAGCATCGCGTGTGGTCGCGCGCGCAAAAGGCGGAGTCGGTGCCCGCCTGACGCGCGTTTCGCGCCGCGCAACGAAGCGCGGCTTCATGCGTCACGCCGTCGATATACGCGCCCGGGTGTTTTTGAGACACTAGCCGCACTCGGGTCCATCGGGGCGTGACGTGTTCAATCTAGCGCAGCATCGCGCCGGCGCCGGGCAGGGCGCGTGCGCTGTTCTCGCGTGTGTGCTCTGCATCGCGTGCGGGTTTGCGCATGCGAAGGAGTCCATCGTGATCGGCGCGGTGCCGGGCATGGCGCCGCCGCTCGACATGGCCGATTCGGTGAATCATTGTTCGGCGCGGCCGGGCTTGCCGCGCGGCATCTCGGCCGATTTTGCGAACGCCGTCGCGAGTGCGCTCGGAATCGATCCGGACTGGCGCTTCTTTCCCGACAGGCCGGCGATGATCGCGGCGCTCAGGCTCGGCGACATCGACATGGCGACGGGCGCGACAGGCGAAGACGCCGGCGAACCGCTCGCGTTCAGCCGCCCGTATCTGCCGACGAAGCTGATCTACGTCGAGCCGCTCCATTCCCATCCGCCGACGCATCGGCTTGCTTACGTGGCCGCGCAGACGTCGCCGGCGCGTCTGCGCGCGGCGTATCCATCGCTCGAACCCGTGGCTTATCCCGATCTGACCGGCGCGCTGCTCGCGGTGTCGCTCGGCGACGCGGACGCCTTCGTCGGCGACATGACCGTGGCCTCGTACACGATCGATCATTTCGATTTGCCGAACCTGACGATCACCGGTTTCGCGACCTTCGACGAAGGCGGCTACAGTTTCGCGTTCGCGCCCGGACGCGCCGACGCCGATGCGCTGCGCAAGCGCGTCGACGATGCGCTCGCCGCATTGCCGCCGAGCTTCGCGCTCGTGACGCACGAGCGCTGGCAGCCGGCGGCGTCCGCGATCACGCGCAACACGCCGATCCCGCTCACGCGCGAGGAAGCAGCGTGGATCGCGGCGCATCCCGTCGTGCATTATTCGATGCTCGCGCAGGCCGCGCCGCTGATGTTCCGCGATCAGCGCGGCAACGCGGCGGGCATCGCCGTCGATATCCTCGACGCGATCGCGCGCGTGACCGGCTTGCGCTTCGAGCCGCGCATACGCACGTCGATGGCGCAGTTGCGCGCCGATCTGAAGAGCGGCGCGTCCGCGATCGTGCCGTTCAGTCTCGGCGCGTTGTCGCCGTTGCCCGGCGGCGAGGCGACCACGCCGACGGGCGAAAGCATTTTTGCGATCGTGACCGCCGTGGGCCGTCCGCCCTTGCGCGACGCCGCCGCGCTCGCCGGCAAGCGCATCGCGATTCCGCACGATTGGCCGATCCTGAGCTTCGTGCGCGAGGATGCGCCGCAAGCGCGCATCGTCGATTCGAAACCGTTCGACGGTCCGTTTCGCGCCGTGGCCAACGGCGACGCCGATGCGGCCGTCGCCGATCTGCCTTTCGCCAATTACGCCGTGGGCAATCCGTTTCGCGGCACGCTCACGATCAGCGGCGTGCTGTCGACGAAGCCGATTCCGCACGGACTCATCGTCAGTGCGGGCGAGCCGGTGCTGCTCGGCATCCTGAATCGCGCGATCGCGAGCCTGCCGCCGCCGGAACTCGAATCGATCCGCACGCGCTGGAAGCTCGCCGAGCATCCCGAAATGATGTGGGAGCGCCGCCGTCCGCAAGTCGAGCTGGGCGCGCTGCTCGGCATTGCGCTTTTGCTCGCGCTCGCGGGCTGGGCGTTGACGCTGCGCGTGCAGATCGCGCGACGGATCGCCGCCGAACGCGCCATGCGCGCCGCGAAGGAAGAGGCGGAAACGGCGAATCGCGCGAAATCGACGTTCCTCGCGACGATGAGCCACGAAATCCGCACGCCGATGAACGCCGTGCTCGGCCTGCTGGAAATGGAGCTGCGTGCGCCCGGCGAGCGCGCCGCGACCAAGCGCGCGCTGTCGACCGCGCATCACGCCGCGCGCGATCTGCTCGGCATGATCGACGATCTGCTCGACGTCGCGAAGATCGAGGCCGAGCGCCTCGTGCTCGCGCCCGCGCCGCTCGAGCTCGAATCGTGGATCGCGGGCGTCGCGGCGATCTACGAGCCGGCCGCCCGCGCTAAGGGCATCGCGCTCGTCGTGAAGCGGCTTTCCGGCGACGGTCCCGTCTGGATTCTTGCCGATGGTCAGCGTTTACGGCAGATCGTCGGCAATCTGCTCTCGAATGCGATCAAGTTCACCGATACCGGCGCGGTCACGCTCGAACACGACGTCGCGCCGGCGCTGGACGGCAGGCGCGCGGTGACGCTCGCGGTGTCCGATACGGGCATCGGCATCGCGCCCGGGAAGCAGGCGCTGCTGTTCACGCCGTTCGTGCAGACGCACGATGGCCGTGCGCGCAGCGTCGGTGGCACCGGCCTCGGCCTCACGATCAGCAAGCGGCTCGTCGAGATGATGGGCGGCGCGATCGAGCTGGCGAGCGAGCCGGGGCGCGGCACGCGCTTCACCGTGCGGCTCGATTTGCCCGAGGCGGATGCCGTCGCGTGCGCCGCCGATGCGCCGGCCGTGGAGACGGGCGTATCGGCGGTATCGCTTGCGGGCTTGCGCGTGCTCGTCGTCGACGATCATCCGGCGAACCGCATCGTGCTCGACGGACAAATCCGGCTGCTCGGCGGCGTCGCGCAACTGGCCGTAGACGGCAAGAGCGCGCTCGCACGCTGGCGCGCCGCGCCGCACGCCGTCGACGTGATTCTGACCGACTGCTCGATGCCCGAAATGAGCGGCGAGGAACTGGCCCGCACGATTCGCGAGGACGAAGCGAAGCATCCGGCGACGCGCGCCGTGCCGATCATCGGCCTGACAGCGAACGCGCAGCCCGAGGCGGCATTGCGCGCGGTCGCATCGGGCATGAACGCGTGCCTCGTGAAGCCGCTCGGCCTCGACGCGCTGCGCGAGGCCTTGCTCGCCGCGACGCGCGACGGCCGCGTGCCGGTTGCAGCGCCGGTCGCATCGGCGACGCGCGAATCCGGCGAGCCGGTTCTGAATGCGGCGTTGCTCGCCGGTTTCGGCGAGCAGGCCGGGACGCTCGTCGATACGCTGAAATCCGCGAACGCGAGCGATCTCGCCGGTGCGCACGCCGCGTTCGCCGACAACGACCACGCCTTGCTGCGCGACATCGCCCATCGCATGAAGGGCGCGGCGGCGGTGATCGGCGCGGCGTCGTTCATGCGCGCGTGCGTCACGTTGCAGCGCGACTGCGAACTGGCGGTCGACGACGATCGCAACGGCGAGGACGATGCGCGCATCGCGGCATCGTTCGCGGCGTTCGTCGCGGCGGCCGAGGCGCTCGATGCGGCGCTCGACGCGGCGTCGGCATCGGTTTGTCCGGCGTCCGGCGCGTCGACGTGACGCGGCTTCGCGGATCGCGAGCAACTCTTCGCGTGCGGCGCGCGTTTCGTGTGCTTTAATTGAACCTCCGATCATCTTGAAAACAAGCGGCGGACCGAGGCCGCGATCGATGGCGCACGAAACGCATGAGTCGAAGGGATACCGGGTTCACCGAGGAACCGAAACCGGGCGCGCGCCGCGCCCGCCGGGCCGCGCGCGCGGCGCTCGCGTGCTGCTGCGCGATGCTCGCATGCGTGCCCGGCACGCCGCGCGCCCAGCGCGCCGAATGGCTCGATGCGCGCGTCACGCAGGCGACCATCGTCGATACGATCTGCATTCCGGGTTACGTCGACCGCGTGCTGCCGTCGTTTGAAATCCAGATGCGTCAGAAGGAGCGGCTGCTCAAGCAGCGCAGCATCGATCCGTCGTTCGCGTCGGAATACGCGCTCGATCATCGTATGCCGGTGCTGCTCGGCGGCTCGCCCAACTCGCCCGCGAATCTCGATCTGCGCCGCTGGGAAGGGCGCGAGGGCCAGCGCCGAAAGGAACGGCTCGCGGTGTACCTGAAGCGCTGCGTCTGCACCGGCGACATGACGCTGAAAGAAGCGCAAACCGCAATGGCGGGCGACTGGCCGAATCGGTATCCGAATCTTTCCAGCATGACCTGTACGGGCCTGTAACGATGCGTTCGGCTTATCCGTCCGATTTAGAACATTTATTGAAATAGGCGGAATGTCGCATCACACGCGCCATTAACGGGATTAGTATGGAGCTATCTCGAAATTAGTCCTGGAGTCGCCATGATGCTCGCGTATGTGTCCCTCTTCGTTGTCGGTACGCTCGCGGCGCGGATGATCGCGAGGCAGAGCCGGCGGCCTGTTTTCGCACGCGCAAGAAGGTGACGGCGATGAACCTGCTCGTCTGGAATCTTCCTCAACGCTGCGCCGCGCGCGACGTGCGGCGATTTCTCGAGCACGAACTCGGGCAGTATGCGAGCGACATCGAAGTTCACGGCGCGGGCACCGCTCACGCCTACGCGACCGCCAGGCTCGCGACCGATGTGCCTTACATCGGCGAGGCGATCGCCCAGAAGCTGTGCCATCAGCGCTTTCACGACGAACCTTTGCGTGCCCGGGCTTCCGCGTCCGGCGACGCCTCCATCCGTCTGCATTGATGTTTCCGCTGCGCCGCGCATCGTCGCGCGTGCGGTCGGAACGAACTTTGCTGCGCTTCCGTTGACGAACCTCAAGTAGCGGCGAAGCCGGCGCGTCGTGCGCGCCGGCTTTTTTGTCGATGCGCGCAGTCTCGCGCATGGGCCGCTCGAACCGGGCGATCCGGTGGATCGTCCGTTGGCGAATGGCAGAGCGGATCAATCAAATCAATGCATCAGGCAGGAAAGAGCAGGACGAACAAGACGCCGATCGGCGCAAGGTTTCTCGTGTGCGCGGCGGCGGGCGCGCTTCTTTCGATCTCGACGGCGGCTCGCGCGCAGCCTCAGGCGGCCTCGGGCGCATCGGGAGCGGTCGCGCAGGGACGCGTGACGGCGTTGCCCGTCGCGCCCGTGGCCCGCTCTATCCCGGTGCCGCCGATGCCGCAGGGCGCAAGCATTCCGCAAGCCGCGAGCGCGCCCGAGCGCGCGCTTCCCGCCATGCCCGTGCCGATGCCCGCGCAACCGGCTCCGGAGGCGTCGGCTGCATCGGCTGCATCGGCGGCGAGCGCAGCCAGCGCGGCATCGGCGGCGAGCGCGGCATCGGAAGCGGCCGTGCCCGAAGTGCCCTTGCCGCCGGAAACACCCGAGCCGAATCTCGCCCAGCGCAGCGGCATGCAGCCGGCCGGCGCGTATGCGATGCGGCAGACCTTCGCGAAGGAAGTCGATCGGCGGCTCAATGTGCCCGTCGCGGATCAGCAGGGCTACGGCCGTCTGCTGCAACGTACGCTGGAAGAAGACGGTCACGGCGGCCTCGTCAACGAATTCGTCGTGATGGTCGATCGCAGCGCGAACGTGCAGGCGATCTTCGTCTATTTCCGCGCGAAGGCCGACGATGCGTGGTCGATGATCGGCGCATCGCCGGTATCGACGGGGCGTCCCGGCAGTTACGATCACTTCCTCACGCCGCTCGGCGTCTTCCAGCATGTGCCGGGCAACATGGACTTTCGCGCCGAGGGCACGCTCAACGAGTTCAAGATTCGCGGCTACGGCGCGCGCGACATGCGTATCTACGATTTCGGCTGGGCCGAAGGCGAGCGCGGCTGGGGCCACGGCGGCAAGTCGCCGATGCGCTTCCAGATGCACGCCACCGATCCCGAGAAACTGGAGCCGCTGCTCGGCATGCGGCATTCGAAGGGCTGCGTGCGGATTCCGTCGACGCTCAACACGTTCTTCGATCATCACGGCATTCTCGATGCGCAATACGAGGCGCGCGTATCCGAAGGCCAGTCGATGTGGGTGCTGAAGGCCACGCGCAAGACGACGCCCTGGGCGGGGCATTATCTCGTCGTCGTCGATACCGGAAGGAAGACGCGGCCCGCGTGGGCGCCGGGTCCGGGCAAGGCGGTGCGCGAGCACATCCCGGCGGGCGCGGACACGGTCGATTGAGGCGTGCCGGGCGTGCTATTTCGAGCGCGCGAGCAGCACGCCCGCGAGCGCGACGCCGAAGCCCGCGAGCTGCATCGCGTCGAGCGTCTCGCCGAATGCGAGATAGCTTTCGAGCGCGGCGAGCGGCGGCGCGAGAAAGAGCAGGGCGGTCGCGCGCGATGCGTCGCCGCGACGGACCATCCATACGAGCAGCGTCGTCGCGACGCCCGAGAGCATCACGATGCCCCACGCGAGCGCGAGCCACGTCGTCGTGGAGACGATGAAGCGATGCTCGCCTAGCGCGATCACGAGCACGAGCGCGACGATCGTCGCGCCCGCGTTCTGCAACGCGCTGGCGCTGCGGATATCGGCGCGCGCGAGCGAAGTCTTCTGATACAGCGTGCCCGCGGTGATCGCGACGACGGCGAGCACGGCGATCGTCGCGACGAGCCATTGCGGCGCGTGTCCGGACGATGCGTGCGTGACGGGCGCGCCGCTCGCCGCGATCTTCGGCGCGAGCACGAGCGCGACGCCGAAGAGGCCGAGCACGAGCCCGCTCCATGCGCGCGGCGAGAGCCGTTCACCGAAGAGCCGCGCGGCGACGGCGGCGGTCAGAAGCGGTTGCAGCGCGCCGAGCAGCGCCATGATGCCCGCACCCATGCCTTGCGCGACGGCCCAGTAGCCCGCGCCGAGATAGACGCCTTGCAGCAGCGCGCCGGCGAACAGATGCCGGCCGATGTCCCCGCCTTTCGGCCATGGCGCGCGCGTGACGACGGCGATTGCGAGAAACAGCAGCGTCGTGCCGCCGAAGCGCGCGAGCAAATAGAGATTCGGATCGACGTAGGGCGTGATCGCCCTTGCGACGATGAAACCCGTCGACCAGAGAAACACGAAGACGGGCGCGGCGAGAATCGAGACCATGTGAGGCAAGCGGCGAAACGAAATGCCGCAGTATCGGCCGGAACGCTTGCGCGCGTCTTGTCTAACCGTGCACTTCGGCGCGGCGCGTCATTCGATGGTGAACGTATCGAGCGGCTGATTGGCGCGCGCTTCGCCCTCGAAACGCCGCGATAGTTGCGCATGCAAGCGCTTTGCCTCGTCGAGTGTGAGGTCGATCCAGTAGGGATCGCCAGCCGCGTCGTTCAGACGTTCGGGAGGGAACTGGATTTCGATCACCACGCCTTTCTTGTACATCGTGTTGCCTCGTTCAAAGCTCGTGCATAAGGCACTAAGTCTAGCGGAGGCGTGCTTGTCGATTGCGTACCCGGGGGAAAGAATTCATTGCGCGTCGTGGCTTGACGAATCGCGCTTGCCAGAGAAATGCCACATAGGGCCGCTAAGCTCCGCACGCCGCCTTGCCTTTCTTCATCGAACGATGCTCGCCGAACAACGTCACCAGTACATCCTCTCCGAATTGGACAAGCATGGCGCGCTCGCGGTGGCGGATCTCGTGCGTGCGTTGTCGGTGTCGCGCGAGACGGTGCGGCGCGATCTTAACGCGCTCGCCGGACGCGGGCTCGTGACGACGACGCATGGCGGCGCGTTATCGGTCGACCGGCGCGAGCCGCACGTCGATGTGCGCGAAGCCGAGAACGCGGCGGCGAAACATGCGATCGGCGTGCGCGCGGCGGCGTTCGTGCCGGACGGGGCGTCGCTCGTCATCGATTCGGGAAGCACGACGCAGGCGGTGGCGCGTGCGTTGGGGCAGCGGCATCGGCTGACGGTGTATACGAACGACTGGCGTATCGCGATGTTGCTGGCGCGGCGCAATGGCAATCGCGTGACTTTGCTGGGTGGCGAGATCGCCGATCTCGAAGATGCGACGTTCGGGCTCGATACCATTCAGCAGCTTGCGCAGTATCACGCGGATTTTGCTTTCGTCGGGGCGGGGGGGATTACGAATGACGCGCATCTGACGGATTATTCGCGGCTCGCCGCTGAGGTGCGCGGGAGCATGATCGCGTCTGCTGCGTGTCCGGTCGTGGTTGCTGATTGCTCGAAGTTCGGCCTGGTTTTGCCAGTTAGGATCGCCGGGTTCGAGGCGGTTCGGTTTCTGGTGTGTGAAGCTCTGCCTGAGCGGGGGGTCCGAAGGGCGCTGGCCGCGCGGGGGCTTGAGGTCGTTGTTGCTTGATTTTTGTTGTTCGCTTTCGCTGGGTCTCGTTTTCGTGTCGGCTCCGGTTTTTCGCCGGATCCCGTTTTCTTAGTGGTCTATTAGCGTTGCCCCTGTGCGGGGCGGCACTTACTTTCTTTGCTGCTGCAAAGAAAGTAAGCAAAGAAAGCAGCTTCTGATACGCCCGCGGTCACACGCAATTTGGGTAGTCCTCTCGTCGATCGTGGGCTGCCTAAAGAGTGCCCTCAAACACCTAATCGGGCTTGGCTCGCGCACGGTCTGTGTCATCGCACCACACAACAAACGGGTTCAGCACCAAATAGCTCCGGCCCGCTTCGCGGCCGACCGGTCAAGCGGGGATGCATGTGCTTCTCTACTAACGTCTCCATCTCACGGCACTCGCCGCTCGCCGGTTTCCCTTGCGGACCCGGCGGCAGCGCGTAGCGCTGTGCCGAAGCTATTTCGTGCTGAACCAGCGCGCTTAACGTTTTCGGGCGGCAGACCGTGCGCGAGCCAAGCCCGACTGGGTGTTTGAGGGCACTCGTTAGGCGAGTGCCGCCTGTGACGAGAGAACTACCCAAATTGCGTGTGACCGCGGGCCGTGACGAGCTGCTTTCTTTGCTTACTTTCTTTGCAGCAGCAAAGAAAGTGAGTGCCGCCCCGCACAGGGGCAGTGCTAATAGACCGACACCATAACGGGATCCGGCAAAAAGCACAGAGCTAAAAGCAGAGAGCTAAAAGCAGAGAGCTAAAAGCAGAGAGCTAAAAGCAGAGAGCTAAAAACAAACCACAAGCCCCTTGGCGAAATATGCAAATACGTGGCAACCCGTGGCGCCTTCACGTCGATGTCACACATCTCTGCAATATTCCGGGTCGAAGGTCGCCCCCGACCTTCATCGATCCCCGACACGAGAGACCACCATGACCCGCGATTCCCGCTTCGCGCGCACTGTGCTGCCGGCGTTCGCCGCCGCGTTTGCTCTGCTTGCCGCGATGCCCGCTCACGCCGCCGACGCCGTCGTCCTCTACACCGCCGATGGCCTCGAGAATCTCTACAAGGACGTGCTTCCCGCATTCGAAAAGAAGGAAGGCGTGAAGGTCAACATCGTCACGGCGGGCAGCGGCGAAGTGGTGAACCGCGCGACCGTCGAAAAGGATTCGCCGAAAGCAGACGTCCTCGTCACGCTGCCGCCGTTCATCCAGCAAGCGCAACAAGGCGGCCTGCTGCAGCCGTATCAGAGCGTGAACTACAAGAACGTGCCCGCCATCGCGAAGGAAAAAGACGGCGCATGGGCCACCTTCGTGAACAACTATTTCTCGTTCGCGATCAATCCCGAAGTCACGAAAACCGCGCCCAAGACCTTCGCCGATCTCCTGCATCCGAACTACTCCGGCAAGATCGCATACTCGAATCCAGCCACGGCAGGCGACGGCATGGCCGTCATCATCCTGACGTCCGCGCTGATGGGCGAAGACCAGGCTTTCAATTACCTGAAGGATCTCGAACAACACGCGAAGTTCCATACGAAGGGCACGGGCTATCTCGACGTGCTGCTCTCGCGTAACGAGATCGCATTCGCGAACGGCGATCTGCAAATGGACCTCGACGATGCCGCGAACGGCGGTCTCTCCATCAAGCCGCTCTTCCTGTCGCACAAGGCAGGCGAAGCGCCGAGCACATTCCAGCTTCCGTATGCAATCGGCCTCATCAAGAGCGGACCGAATCAGGCGGCGGGCAAGAAGCTCATCGACTATCTGATGTCGTCGGATGTGCAGTCGAAAGTGCCCGATATCTACGGCATCCCCGGCCGCACCGACGTGCCGCTCGCCGGCAAGAACGGCGAAGCCGTCAAGCAGGCGATCTCCGGCGTGAAGCTCATTCCCGTCGACTGGAACGAAGTCATGCAGAAGAAGGCGGGCTGGACCGAGCGCTGGAAGACCGAAGTGATCGGCAACACCGGCAAGCAGACCGACGTCGTCAAGCCGAAGTCCTGATGCGCGCCGTCCCCAAGGAAGCGTTCGGCGTCGATCAAACGCCGGGCGTGCACATCGATCGTCTGACGGTGCGCTTCGGCACGCGTACCGTGCTCGACGATCTCTCGCTTCGGATCGAACGCGGCGAATTCCTCACCGTGCTCGGCCGAAGCGGATGCGGCAAGACCACGCTGCTGCGCTTCATCGCCGGCTTCGTGAAGGCCGATGCGCTCGCGGGCACGCTCGCCGTCGCGGGCCGCGATCTCACGCACGTGCCGCCGCATCAGCGCAATCTCGGGCTGCTGTTCCAAAGCTATGCGCTGTTCCCGCATTTCTCGGTGTTCGACAACGTCGCGTTCGGCTTGCGCGCACGCAAGCTGAAGACGGGCGAGATCGCGCGACGCGTCGCCGATGCGCTCAAGCTCGTGCAGCTTTCCGATGCCGGTCACGTCATGCCCGCGCAGCTTTCCGGCGGCATGCAGCAGCGCGTGGCGCTGGCGCGCGCGCTCGTCATCGAGCCGGACGTGCTGCTGCTCGACGAGCCGCTCTCGGCGCTCGATGCGAATCTGCGCGCTTCGGTGCGCAGCGAGCTGAAGGCGTTGCATGAGCGCTTGCCGAATCTGACGATCGTCTGCGTGACGCACGATCAGGACGATGCGCTCGTGCTCTCCGACCGCACGCTGCTGATGCGCGATGGCCGCATCGCGCAACTCGGTGCGCCGCGCGAGCTGTACGACGCGCCCAACGATGCGTTCGTCGCGCGCTATCTCGGTGCCGCGAATTTGCTGCCGCCGCGCGTGGTGTATCCCGTCGGCGATGCGCGGCACGACGAGCGCGAACGTCTCGCGTGCATTCGTCCCGAACGATTCGCGATCGCGCCGTTGGGAGAAGGCCATCTGCATGGCACGATCGCGTCCGTCGAATGGTATGGCGCGGCGCTTTCCATTTCCGTCGCGCTCGATGCGTTGCCCGGCGAGCCCGTGCTCGTGACGACGCAGCGCGGCCATTCGCGCATGCCGGACAAAGGCGCGCGCGTTTCCCTTCGCTTCGAGGCTGACGATGTCGTCCTTGTTCGTCCCTGACAGCGTCGCGCGCGACGAACGCGGCATCTGCGACGCCTATCTCTCCGCGCAATTCGCAGCGCACGCCAAAGAAGCGCAACGCCGCGAGCGCAAGGCGCAGTGGCATCTGCTCTTCATTCTCGTCGTCGTGCTCGGGCCGCTCGTGGTGTATCCGCTCGCGCGCCTCGTCATGTCGAGTGTGACCGGGCCGCACGGTTTCTCGCTGCACGCGTACAGCGCGTTCTTCAGCAACCCCGAAACGCGCGGGATGATCGGCACGACGCTCGGTATTCTCTTCGCGAGCGCGAGCATCGCTTCGTTGCTCGGCGTCGCGCTCGCATCGATGCTGTTCTTCAGGCCGTTCGCGCTCGCGCGCCTGCTCACGCGTTTTCTGGAATTGTTCGTCGCGTTTCCGTCGTTTCTGGTCGCGTTCACGCTGATCTTTCTATACGGCTCGCAAGGTTCGGTGAGCATCGGTCTGCAGCGGATCTTTTCGCTCGATGCGCCGCCGCTCGATTTCCTTTTCGGCATCGGCGGCGTGATTCTCGCGGAGGTCGTGTTCTATGCGCCGTTCGTCGTGCGTCCGACGCTCGCATCGTATGCGACGCTCGACATGCGGCTCGTCGAAGCCGCAAAGAGCCTCGGCGCCGATGGCTGGATGGTCGCGACGAAAGTCGTCTTGCCGCTCGCGTGGCCGGGCATCGCGGCAGGCACGATCCTCTGCTTTCTGCTGACGTTGAACGAGTTCGGCATTCTGCTCGTGCTCGGCAGCGCACATCTGATCACCTTGCCGATCGCGATCTACAGCGCCGCGACCGTCGACCTCGATCTGGCCACCGCGGCCGCGGGTTCGGTCGTGATGCTGTTGATGTCGCTATCGCTCTATGCGTTGTATCGACGCGTGAATCGGCAAACGAGTCGCCGTTCGGGAGAGCGCTGACATGCAACTCATCGCTGCTGCGTTCAGACCTCGCGCGCTCCTGCGTCATGCGTTCACGGGCCTCTTCGCGTTGCTGTGCTTCTGGCTCTTCGTGCTGCCGGTGATCGTCGTCGCGTTGTCGAGCGTCGCGTCGCACTGGTCCGGCACGATCCTGCCCGATGGTTTTTCCACGCGCTGGTTCGCGCGTCTTTCATCGAGCGATCTCGATGCGGTCGCGACGAGTCTCGAAGTCGGCCTGGGCGTCGCGTTTCTCGGCACCGCGCTGGGACTCTGGCTCGCGCTCGCGCTGGAAGGACGCGACCGGCGCGGTCTCGGCGCACTCGTCGATGCCGTCGCGATGATGGGCAGCGGCGTGCCGAGCGTCGTCCTCGGGCTCGCCGTGTTGATCGCGTATCACAAGCGTCCGCTCGATCTGTCGGGATCGGCCGCAATCGTCGTGCTCGTGCAACTCGCGCTCGTGTTGCCGTTCTGTTATCGATGCGCCGCCGCGGCGCTGCGCCCCGAGCTCACGACGCTGCGCGAAGCCGCCGCGAGTCTCGGCGCGCCGCCGCGCATGGTGCTCGCGCGCGTGGTATTGCCGCAACTCGTGCCCGCGATCCGCGCGAGCCTCGCGCTCGGTTTCGCGCTCTCGCTCGGCGAACTTGGCGCGACGCTCACCGTGTATCCGCCCGGATTCGCGACGGTGCCGATCGTCGTCGTCGGGCAGGTGAATCGCGGTTACTATCTGCCTGCGTCCGCGCTCTCGCTGATTCTGCTGGGCGTATCGCTCGCGGCGCTTCTGCTGATCGCCGCACGCGCGCCACGCCGCTCCATCGCATGACAAACATACGGAATCCGAACTAAATATCGATGCCATCATCTGTCCGCAAGCTCTTCGTTAGCAATTTGCGGGCCGCTCTCCGTTTCCGCCTTGTCATACCAAAAAAAATAAAACTGGCGTAACCTGCACGTTCAGGCACGTCCGCACCCGCCAGACCGGGGCAGGGCGCCAATTCGGTGCGTCCGGATTGAACTCCCGTCAGGCTTTCGCGGTCGTTGCATATGTTGCAAACACCGGAGGTTTCGATGACATCCGTCGATCTGGAATTCGACCAGCTCAACAGTACCGTCGATGCGCTCAGGCGCTCCATCTCGAACCGCCTGATGTACGGCGTCGGCAAGGATGCAGTCACCGCGCAGCCGCGGGACTGGCTTCACGCCGCTGAACTGGCCGTGCGGGATCGTCTCGTCGCGCGCTGGATGCGCACCACGCGGCTCCAATACGAACAGGACGTGAAACGCGTCTACTATCTGTCGATGGAATTTCTCATCGGCAGAACTTTCAGCAATGCGCTGCTCGCGCTAGGCATCTACGACGAAGTGCGCGATGCGCTCGCCGGCTTGGGCGTCGATCTCGCGGCGCTCGAGGAACTCGAGCCGGACGCCGCGCTCGGCAATGGCGGCCTCGGACGCCTTGCGGCCTGTTTCCTCGATTCGATGGCGACGGTCGGCGTGCCGGGCTTCGGCTATGGCATCCGTTACGAATACGGGATGTTCCGTCAGACGATCGTCGACGGCAATCAGGTCGAGATGCCCGATTACTGGCTGCGCGCGGGCAATCCGTGGGAGTTTCCGCGGCCCGAAGTCGTGTACACCGTGCATTTCGGCGGGCGCACGGTGCAACATGACGATCGCACCGACTGGATCGACACCGAGCACGTCAACGCGATGGCCTACGACACGGTCATTCCCGGCTTCGCGACAACGGCCACCAACACGCTGCGCCTGTGGTCCGCGCGCGCAACCGACGAGTTCGATCTCTCCGCGTTCAATCAGGGCGACTATCGGCGCGCGGTGGAGGCGAAGAACACATCGGAACATGTGTCGCGTCTCTTGTATCCCGACGACTCGACTCAGGCCGGACGCGAGTTGCGTCTGCGTCAGGAATACTTCTTCGTCTCCGCGACGATGCAGGATCTGATACGCCGCTATCAGCGCACGCATACGCACTTCGGTCGGCTCGCGGAAAAGGTCGCCGTGCATCTGAACGACACGCATCCGGTGCTCGCGATTCCGGAGCTGATGCGCCTGCTCGTCGATCGGCATCATCTGCCGTGGGACAAGGCGTGGAAGCTCGTGCAGCAGATGTTCTCCTACACGAATCACACGCTGATGCCCGAAGCGCTCGAAACATGGGACGTCGAGATGCTCGCACGCTTGCTGCCGCGGCATCTGGAGATCATCTTCGAGATCAACGCGCAGTTCCTGAAGCAAGTCACCGAGAAGTTCGGGCGCGATGTCGAACTGATTCGGCGCATCTCGCTCGTCGATGAATTCGGCCAGCGGCGCGTGCGCATGGCGCATCTCGCGATCGTCGCGAGTCACAAGGTGAACGGCGTATCGAAGCTGCACTCGCAACTGATGGTGCAGAACATCTTCTCCGACTTCGCGCGCATGTATCCGGAGCGCTTCACGAACGTGACGAACGGCATCACGCCGCGCCGATGGCTCGCGCAGGCGAGTCCGTCGCTGTCATCGCTGATCGACAAGCGGCTCGGGCCGCGCTGGCGCACCGATCTCTTCGAGCTTGGCAGGCTGCGCGAATGGCGTGACGATCCGGAGTTCTGCAAGGCCTTTCACGATGCGAAGTTCGCCAACAAGCTGCGGCTCGTGGAACGCGCGAAACGGGACGCCAACGCGATCATCAATCCGGAAGCGCTGTTCGATCTGCAGGTGAAGCGCATCCACGAATACAAGCGGCAATTGCTCAACATCCTGTATGTGATCGTGCGCTATAACCGCATCCGCGAAAATCCGGAGCAGGACTGGACGCCGCGCGTCGTGATGTTCGCGGGCAAGGCGGCGTCCGCGTACAAGATGGCGAAGAACATCATCAAGCTCATCAACGATGTGTCCCGCAAGATCAACACGGACCCGCTCATCGGCGATCGGCTGAAGGTCGGCTTTATTCCGAACTACGGCGTTTCCGTGGCCGAGCTCATCATTCCGGCGGCGGATCTGTCGGAGCAGATTTCGATGGCGGGCACCGAAGCATCGGGCACCGGCAACATGAAGCTTGCGTTGAACGGCGCACTGACAATCGGCACGCTCGATGGCGCGAACATCGAGATCTGCGATGCCGTGGGGCGCGAGAATATTTTCATCTTCGGCAACACGACCGACGAGATCGAATCGTTGCGCGCGGCGGGTTATCGGCCACGGCAGATTTACGAGGAAAACGCGGAGCTGAAAGTCGCGCTCGACCAGATTCGACTCGGGCACTTCTCGCCGGAAGAGCCGCACCGTTTCTACGACATCTTCCATACGCTCGTGGACTGGGGCGATCACTACATGGTGCTCGCCGATTTCGACAGCTTCGACAAGACGCAGACCGAAGTCGATCTCAAGTACCGCGACAAGGATGCGTGGACGCGGAGCGCGATCGAGAACGTCGCGGGCATGGGCATTTTTTCGTCGGACCGCACGATCGCGGAGTATGCGCGCGACATCTGGCACGTCGAGCCGTTGCAGATCACCTGACGACGCGTTCAGCGCCGTGTGATGCGCGTAATGCGCGTCACGCGGCCGAGCGTTGCGTTGGGAAAATGCGCGGTGAGCGTGCCGATGACATCGTCGATGTCATCGCGATCGGTCTCGACATGGAGCGTGGTGCAATCGCGGAGGCGGCTCGTCTCCACGATATAAGCCTGCGTGCCCGCGCCGAACGCATACGCGAGCATGTCGCGTGCGGCCGACGAATTTAGTCCCGGAACGGTGAGATCGAACGCGACGCAGTGGCGTGCTTCGCGGCGGCGCGGCGAGCCGCCGTTGACCACGCGCGAAAGAGCGATCGAGTCGAATGTGCGGATATCCATCGATGGAAGCCGTCCGGCGACGGCTCGTTGTGGCGATGCCCGCACTCTAGCGCCGCGCGCCTAAAGGCCGGGCTAAAGAAGCGCGCCGCCGTGTAAACGGCGCATCAAGATCAGGCTTGCGATGACTTCGCGCCTGCGCTCGCCGCATGTTTCGCGACCGCCTCGCCGACGAGCGCCGCGACCTTGTCCGCGAATTCCTGATCCTTCGTGATGAGCACTTCGCGCTCGCCGTCGGGCGTCGCGACCATCAACTGATAGATCACGTCCTGCGTGATCCAGGTGAGATAACCCACGACGACGATCATCACGCCGAGCACGAGCGCCGCGCCCGAGCCGGTGAAGATGCCCGCGCCGAGCACGATCAGCCCGATCAGCGCGATGATGATCGGCAAAGGCTTCTGGCGCGGGATCATCACGACGCGCGCCGCGCGCAGATCGCGCAGCGGAATCATCTGACCGGACGCCGAGAGTCCGGCGCGCGAAAGCGTCACGCCACGTTCATTGAAAGGAGTATCCATAAGGGTTGTGCAGTCTTCTTGCAGCCGATGAAACCGGGGAGCGTACCAGACGGCGCGGCGCGGCGGCATGTCGCACATCGACGCATTCGGCGGGGTTTGCATATCGTAAATTTACGATATATACTTCGCAGCAAGACGATTCGGAACAGGCTGCACGTTCCGTCCGTCAGACGCACGAGCAACGAAATGGACATCGACGCAATTCACAAGGCCCTCGCCAACCCCCTTCGCCGCGAGATTCTGGAATGGCTGAAGGAACCCGAGCTGCATTTCCCTGATCAGGAATTGCCGCACGTGCACGGCGTTTGCGCGGGTCAGATCGATGGGCGCTGCGGCATGTCGCAGTCCACCGTTTCGGCGCATCTCGCGACCTTGCACAAAGCCGGACTCGTCACCACGAAGCGCGTTGGACAGTGGGTGTTCTTCAAGCGCGACGAAGCGGTCATTCAAGCGTTTCGCGATTCCATCGGGAATCTCTGAGCTTGCTTGCCATTCGGTGAAAGTCTGCTTTCAATTTCATTAGGAATCCAATTCATGTCGACTCTTTTCGATCCGCTTAAAGTTGGCGCACTCACGTTGAAGAACCGCATCATCATGGCGCCGCTCACGCGTCAGCGCGCGGGCGTCGAACGCGTGCCGAACGCGTTGATGGCGCAGTACTACGCAGACCGCGCATCGGCGGGGCTGATTCTGAGCGAAGCGACGTCGGTGACGCCGCAAGGCGTCGGCTATGCCGACACGCCGGGCATCTGGTCCGACGAGCAAGTGGAAGGCTGGAAGCTCGTCACGAAGGCCGTGCACGAAGCGGGCGGCAAGATCTTCCTGCAACTGTGGCACGTCGGCCGCATTTCCGATCCGATCTTTTTGAATGGCGAACTGCCGGTCGCGCCGAGCGCGATCGCGGCGGGAGGACACGTGAGCCTCGTGCGTCCGCAGCGTCCGTACGTGACGCCGCGCGCGCTCGAACTGGATGAAATCGCCGGTGTCGTCGCGGCGTACCGCAAGGGCGCGGAAAACGCGAAGCGCGCGGGCTTCGACGGCGTCGAAGTGCACGGCGCGAACGGCTATCTGCTCGACCAGTTCCTGCAGGACAGCACGAACAAGCGTACCGACGCCTACGGCGGCCCGATCGAAAATCGTGCGCGCCTGCTGCTCGAAGTCGTCGATCAGGCTATCGAAGTTTGGGGCGCGGATCGCGTCGGCGTGCATCTTGCACCGCGCGCGGATTCGCACACGATGGGCGACAGCGATCGCGCCGCGACCTTCGGTTACGTCGCGCGTGAACTGGGCCGCCGCAAGATCGCGTTCATCGCGGCACGCGAGCATGAAGCCGCCGACAGCCTCGGGCCGCAATTGAAGAAGGCGTTCGGCGGCGTGTATATCGCCAACGAAGGCTTCACGAAGGCCAGCGCCGAAGCGATCATCGCCCGCGGCGACGCCGATGCCGTCGCGTGGGGCAAGCCCTTCATCGCGAATGCGGATCTGGTGCGCCGCTTCGAAGTCGATGCCGATCTCAACAACTGGGACACGTCGACGTTCTATGCGCCGGGCGCGAAGGGCTATACGGATTACCCGTTGCTCGAAACGGCGGAATAAGACGCGTCGAAGTTAGCGTCTCGATGAAAACAGCGGCTCCGGCCGCTGTTTTCATTGATGGTTTCAAAGCTGCACCAAATAGTGTATTGCTGGCGTTCGGATCATTCATTCCCTTCATCGCTGATGTGCGAGCGGCTCATACCGCAAAGGAGTGCCTATGTCCTGGCTTACGGCAACACTGCGCAGTTATCCTGAAATCGCCATCTTTCTGTCGCTCGGCGTCGGCTATTGGGTCGGCGGAAAAAGCTTTCGCGGCTTCAGCCTCGGCGCCGTGACGGCGACCTTGCTCGCGGCCATCGCCATCGGGCAACTAGGCATCACCATTTCGTCGAACGTCAAATCGGTCTTCTTTCTGATGTTCCTGTTCGCCGTCGGTTACGGCGTCGGTCCGCAGTTCGTGCGCGGCATCGCGAAAGACGGCTTGCCGCAGGCGATCTTCTCCGTCATCCAGTGCGTGCTGTGCCTCGCGGCGCCTTACGCGGCGGCGAAGATCGCGGGTTATGACGTCGGCTCGGCGGCGGGCCTGTTCGCGGGCTCGCAGACGATTTCCGCTTCGATGGGCCTTGCCACCGACGCCATCAACCGGCTCGGCCTGCCGCCGGATCAGGCGAAGGCGCTGCTCGACGCGATGCCGACCGCCTACGCCGTGACCTATATCTTCGGGACGATCGGCTCCGCGCTGATTCTCGCGATGCTCGGGCCGAAGCTGCTCAACATCGACCTCGTCGCGGCCTGCAAGGAATACGAGGCGACGCTCGGCGGCGGCGGCGATCTCGGCGGCGCGGGGCAGGCGTGGCACAAGTTCGAACTGCGCGCGTATCGCGTGGCCGAGCACGGGCGCGCGGCGGGCATGTCGGTCGCGCAGGCCGAAGCGCTGGAGCCGGAAGGCGCGCGGCTCTTCATCGAGCGGATACGGCGGGGCGGAACCATTCAGGAAGCGAAGATCGACGACGTGCTGCAACCGGGCGATGTCGTCGCGGTCTCCGGGCGGCGCGAGCTGCTCGTCGATCTGCTCGGCGGCGTCGCGACCGAAGTGGACGACGCCGAACTGCTCGCCGTGCCGATCGAAGGCGTCGATATCTACGTGACGAGCAAGGCCGTCGACGGCAAGACGCTGCAGGAGCTCGCGCATATGCCCGCGTCGCGCGGCGTGTTTCTGCGCAAGATCAAGCGCGGCGCGACCGAAACGCAGATACCGATTCTGCCGAGCACGAAGCTGCATCGGGGCGACACGATCACGCTCGTCGGCCGCACGCAGGACACGTCGGCGGCGGCGAAGGCGATCGGCGTGCTCGACCGTCCGACCGACGCCGCCGACATGGCGTTCGTCGGCCTCGCGATCACGCTCGGCGCGTTGATCGGCGCGCTCGTGCTGCATGTCGGCGCGATTCCGCTCACGCTGTCGACGGCGGGCGGCGCGCTCATCGCGGGCATCGTGTTCGGCTGGCTGCGCGCGATCCATCCGACGTTCGGCCGCATTCCGTCGCCGACGATCTGGTTCATGAACTCAGTCGGCCTGAACGTCTTTATCGCGGTCGTGGGGATTTCGGCGGGGCCGGGCTTCGTCGCGGGCTTGCAGAAGCTCGGCGTGAGTCTCTTTCTGTGGGGCATTTTTGCGTCGGCGGTGCCGCTCATCATCGGTATGTACATCGCGAAGTACGTGTTCAAGTTTCATCCCGCGATCCTGCTCGGCATCTGCGCCGGCGCGCGCACGACCACCGCCGCGCTCGGCATGATCTGCGACGCCGCGAAGAGCCAGGTGCCGGGCCTCGGCTACACGGTGACGTACGCGGTCGGCAATACGCTGCTCACGATCTGGGGCATGGTCATCGTGATGCTGCTGACGTGACGCGGTCTTCCTGCCGCATTGTTTCCATCATCAATTCTGGAGGTGTTGGATGGCAAAGTCCGATAAATCGGGTTCCAACGACCGCGCCGGCATGGCGGCGCTCAGCCCGTTCGAGCTGAAGGACGAGCTCATCAAGGCGGCGGGCGGCGGGGCGGTCGAGCGTCCGGCCAATCTCGCGATGCTCAATGCGGGGCGCGGCAATCCGAACTTTCTCGCGACGATACCGCGTCATGGTTTCTGGCAACTCGGCCTCTTCGCGATGCGCGAGTCCGAGCGCTCGTTCGCGTACATGCCGGAAGGCGTCGGCGGTTTTCCGAAGCGCGAAGGGCTCGAAGAGCGCTTCGAGATTTTCGCGCGCGAGAACAAGGGCGTGCCGGGCATCGCGTTTCTTGCGGGCGCGGTGTCGTACGTGCGCGATCAGCTCGGCCTGAACGCGGGCGACTTTCTCTATGAGATGTGCGAAGGCATCCTCGGATCGAACTATCCCGTGCCGGACCGCATGCTGAAGCTGTCGGAGCAGATCGTCGCGCAATATCTGAGGCGCGAGATGATCGGCAAGCATCCGTTCGTCGGCGAATTCGATGTCTTCGCGGTCGAAGGCGGCACCGCCGCGATGACCTACATCTTCAACACGATGCGCGAGAACTTCCTGATCGCGCCCGGCGACACGATCGCGCTCGGCACCCCGATCTTCACGCCGTACATCGAGATTCCGCGCCTGAACGATTACAAGCTGAAGGTCGTCAATCTGGAGGCGGACGTCGCCCGCGGCTGGCAATACTCGAAGGCCGAGCTCGACAAGCTGCGCGATCCGAAAGTGAAGGCGTTTTTCCTCGTGAATCCGAGCAATCCGCCATCGGTGAAGATGGACGACGAAAGCCTCGAATACATCGCGGAGATCGTGAAGGAGCGGCCCGATCTGATCCTTCTGACCGACGACGTCTACGGCACCTTCGCCGACGATTTCGTGTCGCTCTTCGCGTTGTGCCCGAAGAACACGATCCTCGTTTATTCGTATTCCAAGTATTTCGGCGCGACCGGCTGGCGTCTCGGCGCGATCGCGACGCATCGCGACAACGTGCTCGACAAGCAGCTCGCCGCGCTGCCGAAGGACAAACGGGCGGAGCTTCACGAACGCTACGAATCGATCACGACGGAGCCCGACAAGCTCAAGTTCATCGACCGGCTGGTTGCGGACAGCCGTACCGTCGCGCTGAATCACACGGCGGGATTGTCGACGCCGCAGCAGGTGCAGATGGTGCTGTTCTCGCTCTTCTCGCTGATGGACACGCCCGACGCGTACAAGAACGCGTTGAAGCGCCTGATCCGCAGCCGCAAGCAGGCGCTGTATCGCGAGATCGGCATCGCGCTCGAAGAAGAGGACAAGAACGAGGTCGATTACTACACGATCCTCGATATCGAATATCTCGGCGAGCGCAGGCACGGCCGCGAACTGGTCGACTGGGTCATCAAGAACACGGAGCCTTCGGAGATGCTCTTCAGGCTCGCGAAAGAAGCGCGTGTCGTGCTGCTGCCGGGGCGCGGCTTCGGCACGCAGCATCCGTCGGGGCGCGTGTCGCTCGCGAATCTGAACGAGAGCGACTACATGCAGATCGGCCGCGCGATCCGCAAGCTGATGGACGAGTACATCGAGCGCTATAACAAGGCCGTCGGCAAGAAGTCCGACAAGAGGTAAACAAATCGGGCCGCCCGATACGTCTGGCGGCCCGATCTCATGTCAACTCAGCAAGCAAGCTCAGAACTTGTGGCGGATGCCGATGCGGAACGCAAGCTGATCGTCTTCGCCCAGACCCGACGTGCCGAAGTAGCTCGACGACGACGAACCGATCGACGCCTGATTCTCGACGCCGCGGTTCGAACCCGAAGCCTTCTGATAGATGCCGAGCACGTACACATCGGTGCGCTTGGAAAGCGCGTAGTCGACGCTCGCGTCGACCTGGTTCCAGTGGCCGCTCGAGTTGCCCGTCATGTTCAGGTACGAGTAGCCGAGGCCGGCCGACAGCGCCGACGTGAAGCTGTACTTGCCGCCGATATCGAACGCGTTGAGCTTGGAGCTCGCGCCGTTGATCGGCTCGAACAGCGTGTTGGTCCACAGGCCGAACACGGTCGCCGCGCCGAACGCGTAGTTCGCGCCGACGCCGAACGTGCGCAGATCCTTGCCGGCGTTCGCGGTGCCCATCGTCTGGATGTTCGCGACGGCCGTGCTGAACGCGGGCGTCGATGCCGCCGGATAGCGGATGTCGGTGTACGCCGCGCCGATGCCGAACGGACCCGCCTTGTAGTTCAGGCCGAAGCTGTACGCGCGCGACGAACCCGCCGTCGTGGTCGTGCCGACGGTCGTGTTGGGCGTGCCCGCGAACGCGCCTGCCTGGTTCGAGAAGCCGTACATCGCGCCGAACGTCACGCCGTAGAAGCTCGCGCTGCTGAACTTGACCGCGTTGTTGATGCGGCTCGACGTCAGCTGGTCGACGTCGTTCATGTGATACGCGTAGTTGCCCGCGAGCGTCTGGCCGCCGATCGAATAGTTGCTGCCGAGGTAATCGGTCGAGAACGAATATTGACGGCCGAAGGTCAGCGAGCCGACGTCGTTCTTCGCGAGACCGACGTATGCCTGACGGCCGAACAGCGCGCCGCCCTGGCCGAGCGTGCCGGTGCCGCTATTGAAGCCGTTCTCCAACGTGAAGATCGCCTTCAGGCCGCCACCCAGGTCTTCCGAACCCTTCAGGCCCCAACGGCTGCCTTGCGCGACGCCGTCGTCGTACTTGAAGAGCTTATCGCCCGCGCGCGTCGCGGTTTGCGTGCTGTTGTTCACGTAGCTGATGCCGGCGTCGATGATGCCGTAGAGCGTTACGCTGCTTTGCGCTTGCGCGGACGTGGCGGCGAGGGCGGCAAAGGTGGCGAGCGCGGCGGTCGCCAAGAGATTCTTCTTCAAAACAAGCTCCGTATGATGGTTCGCGGTGTGGTTGTTGACGGTGTCTGCAGTGCGTCGCGCTCTGATGGCGCGTGGCGTTCGACGGGCGCAAATGTAGCGGGCGCTAAAGAAAGAAATGTGACAGTGCTTTCAGCCGCCTTGCGGTGTGTCGCGTGTGCAACAGGGATGGCGAAATATCGGCGCTTGTGTATTCGGCGCGTCCGATGCGATGCTCTCGGTTCCGTCACCGCGAGCGAAAACATGGACGAGCAAGGAATCCGCGAACTGGAGGAGCGCCTGAAGAAGGCGATGCTGGCATCGGACGTGGACGCACTCGATGCGCTATTGGCCGACGACCTCAGTTTCGTCGATGCGACCGGCAAGGTCTGGACGAAGTCCGACGATCTCAACGGACATCGTTACGGCATGCAGCGCATCGAGAAACTGGACGTCGAGGATCAGAGCGTGCGCGTGTACGGCGCGTTTGCCGTGACGGTCACGCGCGTGACGCTTTCGGGAACGTTCGCGGGCGCGCCGTTCGCGGGCAGCTTGCGCTACACGCGAACGTGGGGCGACATTGGCGGCGCGTGGAAGATCGTCGCGGCGCAATGCTGTCTCGCGCCGTTCTGATCCGCCGCGAAACGCTTACGCCGACAGCAGCGAGCCCGTGCGATAGGCCTTCGCGCCCGCAATGCGCGCCACTTCCAGCCCGGCCGTCGCGAAGCGCGTGATATGCCGTGCGTACATCACGCCGGAGGTCGTGCACTTGAGCGTGGTGACGACATCGGTGAGCGGATCGACGATATCGGCGATCGGCTCGCCCGCTTCGATGAACGCGCCCACTTGCGCGCGAAACACGAGCACGCCCGACGCCGGCGCGACGATCGGCTCCGCGCCCGCGAGCGGCGTCGCCGGATACGCGAGCGGCGGCTGCTCGGGCACGGGCGCGTCGATCACGCCGCGGTGGATCAGATAGTTGACGATGGCCTGCGCGTCTTTATCCGCGAGTTCGTAGGACACGTCGTGCTGGCTGCGCAGTTCGACCGTCACCGAAATGCCGCCATTCGGAATCGGGAAGCGCTCGCCGTAACGCTGGCGCAAATCCGACCAGCAGAAGCTGTGGATTTCGTCGAACGGATTGCCGACCGAATTCAGCGCGAGCAGCGACGCCCTTGCATCGAGATAGCGCGCGAGCGGCTCGACTTCGTCCCAGATGTCCGGATTGGTGTAGAGATGCAGCGCGGCGTCGAGATCGCAGTGCAGATCGAGCACGACATCGGCGTCGAAGGAAAGCTTTTGCAGCGCGAGGCGTTGCGATTCGAGCTCGGTGTGCGGCGTCTGCTCGTCGAGCGCTTCTTTCATCGCGGCGCGCACGGCGAGCTTGTTCGCGCCGGCGTCCTTGCCGAGGCGCGCTTCGATGCGCGGCGCGATCAGCGCGGCGAGATCGTGGAAATTGCGGTTGAAGTTGTGACCGCTGTTGGTCTCGAAGCGGCCCATCAGCGTGCCGTGCAGATGTTGCGACAGGCCGATCGGATTCGGCACCGGCACGATGACGACTTCGCCGCGCAGCTTGCCCGCCGCTTCGAATTCGGCGAGCTGGCGGCGCAGACGCCATGCGACGAGCATGCCGGGCAGTTCGTCCGCGTGCAGCGACGACTGGACGTAGATTTTCTGGCCGCCGCCGGGGCCGTAGTGAAAACTCGTGATGTTGCGGGAAGTGCCGAGCGTCGGCGAGATCAGGGAATGAGTTCTGGTTTGCATGTTGGTCGCGCGCAGGCGAGTGCGCGGTCTTGCCTCGGAAAAGTGCTCCGCGCCGCGGCGTCTCCTTCCGTCGGCGCTGTCTCGAACGTTCGATCTTAGCGGAAATCGGCCGCCAAAACCGCTGTCCGAAAAGCAAACGGGCTCCGCGCCCTTGAGCGCGGAGCCCGTTCGTCAGCCGGTGTGGCTTGTGGCGAGCGGCTTAGCTGCCGTACACGTCGAAGTCGAAGTACTTCTTTTCGAGCTTCTTGTAGGTGCCGTCCTTGATGATGTCGGCGATAGCCTTGTCGATCTTCGCCTTCAGATCGGTGTCTTCCTTGCGCAGACCGATGCCCGCGCCGTTGCCGAGCGTCTTCGGATCGTCGATGTTTTGACCGGCGAAGTCGTAGCCCGCGCCGCGCGGCGTCTTCAGGAAGCCGATTTCAGCCTGCACCGCGTCTTGCAGCGCGGCGTCCAGGCGGCCCGAGATCAGATCGGCATAGACCTGGTCCTGGTTCTGGTACGGCGTGACCGTCACGCCCTTCGGCGCCCAGTAGGTCTTGGCGTAGGTTTCCTGGATCGTGCCCTGTTCGACGCCCACGTTCTTGCCCTTCAGGCTTTCGGCCGTCGGCAGGATGTTGCTGCCCTTTTTCGCGACGAGGCGCGTCGGCGTGTTGAAGAGCTTGCTCGAGAAGGCGATCTGCTCGGCGCGTTGCGGCGTCATCGACATCGAGGAAAGCACGCCGTCGAACTTCTTCGCCTTGAGCGCGGGAATCATGCCGTCGAAGTCGTTTTCCACCCACACGCACTTTGCCTTCAGGCGCGCGCAGATCTCATTGCCGAGATCGATGTCGAAACCGACCAGCTTGCCGTCGGAACCCTTCGACTCGAACGGGGGATAGCTTGCGTCGACGCCGAAACGGATCGTCGAATAGTCCTTCGCAAGCGCCGGCGTGACGGCGGTGAGCGACGTGGCGGCGAGAAGGGACATCGTCAGTGCCGCGAGCAGTTTCTTCACTGTTTTAACTCCAGAAGGTGGTCAGTTCAGCCCGGAAGGTCTCGTACCGGACGTCCGGCGCGTCGTTGGGCGCCAGAGCATGATATTCCGCGGATCGTGTCCGTTCAGAATCGGCAGAAGGTTACCAAGCCAAAATAGTTCGGGAGCTAGTAAAAGCCCGGATAGCGGGGCTTTAGAGCTTTTCTTCGTATCGGGGGCTGAGCGGATGGTTCTTCCGGAACCCCGGCAGTCCGATGGCGATCGGTGTGACGCACGAGGCGACGGGATTCAGCTTCCAGCTCATGTTACCCACCCGGTTAAAATTCGTCCCTCGTCCGACCGCGCCGCGCCAGCGATGCCGCGCGGCGCACCCCGCCTCATGAGGAGACACCCCGATGGCCACACCCCGCAGCGCACACGCAGAGGCGCTTCCCGTCACCGCCGGCAGCATTTCCGCCCGGCTCGATCGCCTGCCCGCCACGCGCTCCGTCTGGACGCTCATCGTCCTTTTGAGCCTCGGTTTCTTCTTCGAGCTCTACGATCTGCTGTATTCCGGATACGTCGCACCGGGTCTCGTCAAAAGCGGCATTCTCACGCCGACGACCAGCGGACTTTTCGGCATGACGGGCGTCGCGAGCTTTATCGCGTCGCTGTTCACGGGACTTTTCATCGGCACGATCGCCTGCGGATTTCTCGCCGACCGCTTCGGACGGCGCGCGATCTTCACGTATTCGCTGCTCTGGTACACCGGCGCCAACCTCGTCATGGCGTTCCAGGACACGGCGACCGGCCTGAACATCTGGCGCTTCGTCGCGGGCGCGGGCATCGGGGTGGAACTGGTGACGATCGGCACGTATATCTCCGAACTCGCGCCGAAACACATCCGCGGGCGCGCGTTCGCGTGCGAGCAGGCGGTCGGTTTCATGGCGGTGCCGGTGGTCGCGTTTCTCGCCTATCTGCTCGTGCCGCGCGCGCCCTTCGGCATCGACGGCTGGCGCTGGGTCGTCATCATCGGCGCGCACGGGGCGCTCTTCGTCTGGTGGATTCGCCGCACGCTGCCCGAAAGCCCGCGCTGGCTCGCGCAGAAAGGACGCCTCGACGAAGCCGATCGCGTGATGCGCGCGCTCGAAGAGAAAGTCGCGCGCGAATACGGCAAGCCGCTGCCGCCGCCCGAACCCGCCGTCGAGACAGCGGAGCGGCGCGGCGCGTTCGCCGACATGTGGAAGCCGCCCTACGGCAAGCGCGCCGCGATGATGATCATCTTCAACATATTCCAGACGGTCGGTTTTTACGGCTTCGCCAACTGGGTGCCGACGCTGCTGGTCAAGCAGGGCATCACGGTGACGTCGAGCCTGATGTATTCGAGCATCATTGCGATCGCCGCGCCGGTCGGACCGATCATCGGGCTCGCCATTGCCGACAGGATCGAGCGCAATACCGCGATCGTCGCGATGGCCGCGCTCAACATCGTCTGCGGGCTGGCCTTCAGCCAGTCGGGCAACCCGGCGTTTCTGATCGCGATGGGCGTCGGCCTCACGCTCTCCGCGAACATCATGTCGTACAGCTATCACGCGTATCAGACCGAACTCTTTCCGACGAGCATCCGCGCGCGCGCCGTCGGTTTCGTGTATTCGTGGAGCCGTTTCTCCGCGATTTTCACGTCGTTCATCATCGCGGGCGTGCTGAAGGGTTTCGGGACGACGGGCGTGTTCGTGTTCATCGCGTCGGCGATGCTGATCGTGATGGCCGCGATCGGTTTCATGGGCCCGCGAACGCGCGATCTCGCGCTGGAGAAAATCTCGCGATAGGCGAAAATGCGCGCATGATGCTGCGAGTCAGCGCCCTGTATGCCAAAATCCGCAGGACCTACCCATTCGGCGGCCAATATTCGAATATGTCCGACACGCTCAACCCGGTGGAAGCAGATCATGCGATGCGCAACTGGACGTACCGGTCGACGGGGAAGATTCCGATCGGTTCGGACCTGCACAAGCGCATGTTCTGCGAGATGTTGCTGACGACGCACAATCCGTACAAGCCGGCCGTCATCGACTGGCCGAAGCTCGATCCCGCGGCGTTGAAGCGCGTGACGTCGCTGCCGATCTGGGATATCGCGGTGCAGACGGAAGGGCGCGCGTCGATCCGCGTCGCGACCTACGCGGGCACCGTCGGCGATCCGCAATTGCGCGAAGCCTTGCGCATGAACGGCGGCGAGGAAGCGCGGCACAAGCTGGTGCTGTCGAAGCTCGTCGAGGCATATGGCATCGAGCTCGCGCCCGAACCGCCGTATCCCGCTCCCGACGATGCATTGCGCGCGTGGATGCTCACGGGTTACAGCGAGTGCATCGACAGTTTTTTCGCGTTCGGCCTATTCGAGGCGGCGCGACAATCGGGTTACTTTCCCGAGGAACTCGTCGAAACCTTCGAGCCGGTGATTCAGGAAGAGGCGCGGCACATCCTGTTTTTCGCGAACTGGGTCGCGTGGTATCGGCGGAGTCTGCCTTGGTATCGCAAGCCGTGGTTCCTGATCAAGACCGCGAGCGTGTGGATTTCGCTGATTCGCGACCGCATCTCGCTCGCGCGCGGCTTCGACAAGAGCGGCGCGGCGCAGGATGCGAACTTTCCGGCGAATGTCGGCGATTCGGTCGCGGGCGATGTATCGGTTCGCTCGCTGATCGAACTGTGTCTCGCCGAAAATGATCGCCGCATGGGCGGTTACGACGCGCGCCTGCTGCGGCCGACGACCGTGCCGAAACTCGCGCGGCTCGCGCTGCGCTTCGTCAAGAAGTAGGTTTCTCGCGCGCGGCGCTCGCTTCGAAGCGCCGCGACGCTTCCTCGACGTCCTGCCGGAACTGCGCGAGCGCCGCCAGTTGCGCGTTCGGCGGCTGCAGCGCCGCCCACAATACTTCCACCAATTCGTTCGCCGTCGTCTCGATCTGAGTCTGACTCAGGCGGCGCTTCGCGAGCGTCGCGTCCCACAGGACGTGCTCCATCGGCCCGAAAACGAGCGAGCGCAACAGACGCAACGGCATGTCGGCGCGCACGTGGCCGAGCGCCTGGCCGCGCGCGAGCACGTCCATCAGCGGCGCGGTGTAGCGGCGCTGCAGTTCGGTCAGCGTGTCGGAGAGATCGTGCTGCTTCGTGCGGCCTTCGGACAGCACGAGCGCGCACAACCCGGTGCCGTTCATCAGCATCAGCCGCATGTGCGTTCTGACGATGAACGCGAACTGCTGCCGCACGGAGCCGTCGCGCGGGAGGCCGCTCTCGAACGCATCGATGATTTCGTCGTACCAATCCGCGATGACGCGCGCGCACAACTCGCGCTTGCCGCTGAAATAGCTGAACACCGTCGCTTCCGAAATGCCCGCGCGCTGCGCGATCTCGGCGCTCGTCGCGGCGTCGTAGCCTTTCTCGGCGAAGACGTCGCGCCCCGCCTGCAGGATGTCCTTCACGCGCTGCTGCGATTTGACGCCGGCGGGCGCGCGGCGGCCGGTGGCGGTGGTTTGCGTCGACATTGGCGGGAAACGTGGGGAAATAAATGTGAGCGTAGCTCAAAAATCTATTGACGGCTAGGCGATTTGAGCGTGAAATTGCCCCATTCCGTGGTTTGTGGTCCTGTGTGAGTGAGGCTCATATTTCAGGACGCACCGAAAACATCGCATCTGGAGGAGACGACCCATGAGCAACGTACCCGGCCTGAATTTCGCGTTGGGCGAAGACATCGACATGTTGCGCGACTCGCTCGCCAATTTCGCAGCGAAGGAAATCGCACCGCGCGCGGGCGAGATCGATCACAGCGATCAGTTCCCGATGGACCTCTGGAAGAAATTCGGCGATCTCGGCGTGCTCGGCATGACGGTCTCCGAGGAATACGGCGGCGCGAACATGGGCTATACGGCGCACATGGTCGCGATGGAAGAGATTTCGCGGGCGTCGGCGTCGGTCGGGTTGTCGTACGGCGCGCATTCGAATCTGTGCGTGAACCAGATTCATCGCAATGGCACCGAGGCGCAAAAGCGCAAGTATCTGCCGAAGCTCGTGTCCGGCGAGCATATCGGCGCACTTGCGATGAGCGAGCCGAACGCCGGTTCCGACGTCGTCAGCATGAAGCTGCGCGCCGAGGAAAAGGGCGATCACTACGTGCTCAACGGCACCAAGATGTGGATCACCAACGGGCCGGATTGCGACACGCTCGTCGTGTACGCGAAGACGGACATCGAAGCCGGTCCGCGCGGCATCACGGCGTTCATCGTCGAGAAGGGCATGAAAGGCTTTTCGGTTGCGCAGAAGCTCGACAAGCTCGGCATGCGCGGCTCGCATACCGGCGAACTCGTGTTCGAGAACGTCGAAGTGCCGAAGGAGAACATTCTCGGTCAACTGAACGGCGGCACGAAAGTGCTGATGAGCGGCCTCGACTACGAGCGCGCGGTGCTCGCGGGCGGGCCGACCGGCATCATGCTCGCGTGCATGGACGCGGTCGTGCCGTATATCCACGATCGCAAGCAGTTCGGTCAGGCGATCGGCGAATTCCAGCTCATTCAGGGGAAGGTCGCGGACATGTACTCGACGCTGCAAGCGTGCCGCGCGTATCTTTACGCCGTCGGCCGTCAGCTCGATACGCTCGGCTCGGACCATGTGCGGCAAGTGCGCAAGGACTGCGCGGGCGTCATTCTCTACACCGCCGAAAAAGCGACGTGGATGGCGGGCGAAGCGATTCAGGTGCTCGGGGGCAACGGCTACATCAACGAATATTCGGTCGGCCGTCTGTGGCGCGATGCGAAGCTCTATGAAATCGGCGCGGGCACGAGCGAAATCCGCCGCATGCTGATCGGCCGCGAACTGTTCGCCGAGACGGCTTGAGGCGCGCGTCATGACGATCATCGAATCGAAACTGAATCCGCGCGGCGAGGAATTCCGCGCGAACGCGGCGGCGCTCGAAGCGCTCGTCGCGGACCTCAAAGAGAAGATCGCCAAGATCGCGGAAGGCGGCGGCGCGGCCGCGCGCGACAAGCACGTATCGCGCAACAAGCTGCTGCCGCGCGATCGCATCGCGCAACTGCTCGATCCGGGCACGCCGTTTCTCGAACTGTCGCAGCTCGCGGCGTACGGTATGTACAACGATGACGCGCCCGGCGCGGGCATCATCACCGGCATCGGGCGCATTGCGGGGCAGGAGTGCGTCGTCGTGTGCAACGACGCGACGGTCAAGGGCGGCACGTACTATCCCGTCACCGTGAAGAAGCATTTGCGCGCGCAGGAAATAGCGGAGCAGAACCGCCTGCCGTGCGTGTATCTCGTCGATTCGGGCGGCGCGAATCTGCCGAATCAGGACGACGTGTTTCCCGATCGCGATCACTTCGGCCGCATCTTCTACAACCAGGCGAACATGTCGGCGCAAGGCATCGCGCAGATCGCCGTGGTGATGGGCTCGTGCACGGCGGGCGGCGCGTACGTGCCCGCGATGAGCGATGAATCGATCATCGTCAAGAATCAAGGCACGATCTTTCTCGGCGGTCCGCCGTTGGTGAAAGCCGCGACGGGCGAAGAAGTCAGCGCCGAAGATCTCGGCGGCGGCGATGTCCATACGCGTCTGTCCGGCGTCGCCGATCATCTCGCGCAGAACGACGCGCATGCGCTCGGCATCGCGCGCAGCATCGTCGGCAATCTGAATCGCGTGAAGACGCCGACGCTCGCATTGAAAGAACCGCTGCCGCCGCGCTATGACCCGCAAAGCGTCTACGGCGTGATTCCCGTCGATACGCGCAAGCCTTTCGACGTGCGTGAAGTGATCGCGCGCATCGTCGACGATTCCGCTTTCGACGAATTCAAGGCGCGCTACGGCACGACGCTCGTCTGCGGTTTCGCGCATATCTGGGGGCATCCGGTCGGCATCGTCGCGAACAATGGCATTCTCTTCAGCGAATCCGCCTTGAAGGGCGCGCATTTCATCGAACTGTGCGCGCAACGCAAGATTCCGCTCGTGTTCCTGCAGAACATCACGGGCTTCATGGTCGGCCGCAAGTACGAGAACGAAGGCATCGCGCGCAACGGCGCCAAGATGGTGACGGCGGTCGCGACCGCCAAGGTGCCGAAGTTCACGGTGATCATCGGCGGCTCGTTCGGCGCGGGCAATTACGGCATGTGCGGCCGCGCGTATTCGCCGCGCTTTCTGTGGATGTGGCCGAACGCGCGCATCTCGGTGATGGGCGGCGAGCAGGCCGCGTCCGTGCTCGCGACGGTGCGGCGCGACGGCATCGAGAAGAAGGGCGGCACGTGGTCGAAGGAGGACGAGGAAGCGTTCAAGGCGCCGATCCGCGATCAATACGAAGTGCAAGGGCATCCGTATTACGCGAGCGCGCGTCTGTGGGACGACGGCGTGATCGATCCCGCGCAGACCCGCGACGTTCTGGGCCTCGGATTGGCCGCGACGATGAACGCACCTATCGAAGAAACACGCTTCGGCGTGTTCCGCATGTGACCTCGGGATGTAACGCCATGTTCAACAAAATACTCATAGCGAACCGCGGCGAGATCGCATGCCGCGTCGCGGCGACGGCGAAGCGCCTGAACGTCGACAGCGTCGCGGTGTATTCGGACGCCGATGCCAAAGCGAAACACGTCGATGTCTGCGATGAAGCGGTGCATGTCGGCGGATCGGCGGCGTCGGAGAGTTATCTGCGCATCGAGCGCATCGTCGATGCAGCGAAGAAAACCGGCGCGCAAGCAATTCATCCGGGCTACGGATTTCTTTCGGAAAACGAAGCATTCGCGAACGCGTGCGAAAAAGCCGGACTCGTGTTCATCGGACCGCCCGTCGAGGCGATCAGCGCGATGGGTTCGAAAGCCGCCGCGAAAGCGCTGATGCAATCCGCATCGGTGCCGCTCGTGCCCGGCTATCACGGCGACGATCAGGATCCGTCGCTGCTTCAGCGCGAAGCGGATCGCATCGGTTATCCGGTGCTGCTGAAAGCGAGCGCGGGCGGCGGCGGCAAGGGCATGCGCGTCGTCGAGAGAAGCGAGGATTTCGCGGCGGCGCTCGCGTCGTGCAAGCGCGAGGCGGCGTCGAGCTTCGGCAACGATCGCGTGTTGATCGAGAAGTATCTGCTGCGTCCCCGTCACGTCGAAGTGCAGGTTTTCGCGGACAAGCACGGCAACGCGGTCTATCTATTCGATCGCGATTGCTCCGTGCAGCGGCGCCATCAGAAAGTATTGGAAGAAGCGCCCGCGCCCGGCCTCAACGACGAAACCCGTCGCGCGATGGGCGAAGCTGCGGTCGCGGCGGCGCGCGCCGTGAATTACGTCGGCGCGGGCACGGTCGAATTCATCATGACGCAGGACGGCCAGTTCTACTTCATGGAGATGAACACGCGCCTGCAGGTCGAGCATCCGGTGACAGAGATGGTCACGGGCCTCGATCTCGTCGAGTGGCAACTGCGCGTGGCGGCGGGCGAGCCGCTGCCGTTGAAGCAAAACGAGCTGAAGGTGCATGGCCACGCGATCGAGGCGCGCATCTACGCGGAGAATCCGTCGCGCGGCTTTCTGCCGTCGACGGGCACGCTCAAGCACGTGCGCATGCCGCACGCGGTTGAGTTTTCGATCGATGGCGACGTGCGCGTCGATAGCGGCGTGCGTCAGGGCGATGCCATCACGCCGTTCTACGATCCGATGATCGCGAAGCTGATCGTGCATGGGCGCGACCGTCGCGACGCGCTCGCCCGCATGGCGCGCGCGCTGGCGGAATGCGAGATCGTCGGCTTGTCGACGAACGTCGAGTTCCTGCAGCGCATCGTGAAGAGCGAGCCGTTCGCGTCGGCTGATCTCGATACGGGCCTGATCGAGCGTCATCACGATGCGCTCTTCGCGCCGACGCACGTCTCGCGCAAGAAGGGGCTCGCGCTCGCATGCGCCGCGCTGCTCACGCGCGAGGGCGGCGAGGCGCACGGACATTCGCCGTGGGATGCGCTGTCGCACTGGCGCATGGCGGGCGGCTACAGCCAGGATTTGAACTGGCGCGCGCTCGATACCGACGAAACGCTCAAGGTCGTGTTCACGAAGAACGGCGAGAAGCGCCTGCGTCTCGACGATGCCAGCGCGCGCTTCGACTGGTCGCATAGCGGCGAGACATCGTTCGCGGTGCAACTCGACGATGCGCTGATCAAAGGCCATGTCTTCACCGACGGCGACGTCTTCCACGTCTTCCACGAAGGCGCGGCGTTCCAGTTCGAATGGCAGAACCTGATGGCGCACGCGGGCGATGCCGAGCACGAAGGCCGTCTCACCGCGCCGATGCCCGGCAAGGTGATCGCGGTGCTCGTGGAAACGGGCGCATCCGTGACGAAGGGCGCGCCGCTGATGGTGATGGAAGCGATGAAGATGGAGCACACGATCGTGGCTCCGGCGACGGGCAAGATCGGCGAGATTCTGTTCGAGGTCGGCGATCAGGTCGCCGACGGCTCGCAATTGCTCGTGCTGGAAGTCGAGCAGGCCGCTAGCGCTTGACCTTGGCGGGCGCGCCGAGCAGCGTCTCTTCGCTCTCGGCGCGCACGAGAATTTCCACGCGGCGATTCAGTGCGCGCCCTTCACGGGTGTCGTTCGTCGCGATGGGCCGCAGATACGCCATGCCCTTCGTCGTGATGCGTTCGGCGGGCACGCCGCGCGCCGCCGACAGTGCGCGGTTATAGGCGAGCGAGCCTTCGTTGTCGGTATGGCCTTCGATCAGCACGGGCCGCATGCTGCGCTTCAACACTTGCGCCGCGCGATCGAGCATCGGCGAATCGCTGCGGCGAAGCGTCGATTCATCGGTATCGAAGAGCGGCGTGTTCGGCAAGCGCATCTCCACGCCTCCCTTGACCGGCAACATCGTGATGCCGTATTGCGCGTTCAACCGGTCTTCCTTCGACCGATTGAGCCCGCTTGAACATCCGGCGAGCAGCGCGAGCGACACACATGCGCCCACCGTTGCGCGCGAAGCCATTGCCTTCATTGCATAGTCCTGCATCGAAATCGAGTCTCGATTATAGGGAGCGCGAAAGGTGCCTTCTGTAAATAACGTTGCCTGACTGCGCGCATCGAGTGGAATGATTCGTGCGTGATTACAATGCTGGCGAGCTTTCATGTTTCGCCGGTCATCGATCTCACGAACAGAGCCTCATCATCCATGCCGATCCAGCCGCGCAACGACCCGACCCCGGACTCATCCGAGCGCACGCGAAAGATGCAGCGCACCGCTTCCGCCGCGCTCTATGCCGTGCTCGTTCTGGTCGCGCTCTATACGGCGCGTACCTTCATTCCGGCGGTCGTCTGGGCGAGCGTGATCGCGATTGCGCTGTGGCCGGCTTTCGGCTGGCTCGAACGCCGGCCCATGTTCAGACGGCATCACAACGTGCTTGCTGTCGGGCTGACCGCGGCCATCGGCCTGCTTTTCGTCGTGCCGTTTTTCATCGTCGCGGCGCAGACGGTGAGCGAAGCGCGCGACATGCTCCACTGGTTCCACGAAGTGCTGCGCACCGGCCTTCCGATGCCCGCGTTCATCGAGCATCTGCCGATGGGTTCGCAACAAGTCGCGCGCTGGTGGCAGGAGAATCTCGCGACGCCGCTCGAAGCATCGCCCGCAGTGAAGAACCTGCATAGCGCGACGGTCGTCGCGATGACGCGGCACTTCGGCGGGCGCGTCGTGCATGGTTTCGTCATCTTCGGCTTCATGCTGATGACGCTCTTCTTCGTGTTTCTGGCGGGTTCGAAGCTCGGCGAGCAACTGCTCGCGGGTTCGCGCCGCGCGTTCGGCCCGGATGGCGCCGCGATCGTTCGCCGGATGGCCGAATCGGTGCGCAGCACGGTCGTGGGGCTCGTGGTCGTCGGCTTGGGGGAGGGCGCGCTGCTCGGCGTCGCCTATGCGGTGACGGGCGTGCCGCATGCGACGCTGCTGGGCATGCTGACGGCCGTCGCGGCGATGCTGCCGTTCTGCGCGCCGATCGTCTTTCTCGGCTCGGCGCTATGGCTGCTCGCGCAAGGCTCGACCATCGCGGCGGCGTGCGTCGCCGTGTTCGGGCTGATCGTGGTGTTCGTGGCGGAGCACTTCGTGCGGCCGGTGCTGATCGGCGGATCGGCGCGGCTGCCGTTTCTGCTCGTGCTGTTCGGCATTCTCGGCGGCGCGGAGACGTTCGGGCTGATCGGCCTTTTCATCGGCCCGGCGCTGATGACGATTCTCGTCGTGCTGTGGACGGATTACGTCGACAACCGCAGTTAGCGCTTCAGCGCTTACTGCGGTGTCGCGAGGCAGCGCGACTGCATCCGTTCACCCGCGTTCCTGGACGCACACCCACGGCGACAGCACCACCGCCCACAATTGCGGATCGCGCGCGGCGACATCGGCGGCGGTCTCGGCCTGCATGCGTTCGACGAGTCCCGCCGAAAGCCATTGCGTGACCTGCTGCTTGTCGTCGTTGGCGATGGCTTCCGCGACGCTTACGAGATCGAGATCGCCCTTCACCCAGATGAGCTTGCCTTGCGCGAAAAAGCGCTCAAGCTCGGACCAGCCGATCTGGGCGGTTTCGGCGAGAAGCTTGACGTAGAGCGGGCTGGGCGTGGGAGCGTCGGACATGGAAAGAGTGCGGAGAAAAACGAAAGGCGTCCGACACTATAGCGCAGTGCCGGACGCCCTCGTTTCAAACGACTGCTGCGAGAAACTTTACAGATCGAAGAAAACCGTTTCGTTCGGGCCGCGCAGATGGATGTCGAAGCGATAGATCGTGCCCGACGAACCCGGCTTGGCCGACGCGCCCGCTTCGCGCTTCGCGACCAGCGTATGACGGCGCTCCGCCGGCACGCTCTGCAGCACGGTGTCCTTCGCGTTGGCTTCGGTTTCGTCCTCGAAGTAGATGCGCGTGTAGGTGTGCAGCAGCATGCCGCGCATCAGCACGATGACATCGAGGTGCGGCGCGGAATCGTCGGCGGTTGCGCCCGGCTTCACCGTATCGAAGATGAAGCGCAGCTTCGGATCCGTGCCCGTGCCGCAGCGCGCGAAACCGCGAAAGCCCGACTCCCGCGCTTCCTGCGCGCTCTGCACGTAGCGGCCGTTCGCATCGGCTTGGGCGATTTCGATCAGCGCGTCGTTGACGGGCTTGCCTTCCGCGTCGAACACGTTGCCGACGACGGCGATATGCTCGCCCGGCACTTCACGATCCGCCGCCGATGCGGTGAAGAGGCTCTTCAGATCGAAGTTGTACTGCTCGGGAACGAGGCCGTAAGCGAAGTACGGTCCGACGGTCTGCGAAGGGGTCTGTTTCAGCGTGGTCATGTTCGGTTACTCCGTCGGCGTTTGGTCCGGGCCGCGCAGCACGATGTCGAATTCGTAGCCGAGCGCGTAGTTTTCCTGCGTCGTGTCCATCGAAAAGGCCGAAACCAGACGCTTGCGAGCGTGCTCGGGAATGCCTTGGTAGATCGGATCGAGATCGAGCAGCGGATCGCCGGGGAAATACATCTGCGTGACGAGGCGCGAGCCGAAATATTCGCCGAAGAGCGAGAAGTGGATGTGCTGCGGACGCCACGCGTTCGGGTGGTTGCCCCACGGATACGCGCCCGGCTTGATCGTCATGAAGCGATAGCGGCCTTCGTCGTCGGTCAGGCAGCGGCCCGCGCCGAGGAAGTTCGGATCGAGCGGCGCATCGTGCTGGTCCGCCTTGTGCACGTAGCGGCCGGCGGCGTTCGCCTGCCACACTTCCACGAGCGTGTTGCGCACCGGACGGCCGCCTTCGTCGAGCACACGGCCCGTCACGATGATCCGCTCGCCGAGCGGTTCGCCGTTTTTCGCGGCGTTACGGGTGAGGTCGTTGTCGAGCACGCCCAAGTCTTCAGCACCGTAGACCGGCACGCGGCGGTTGCGCAGATTTTCCTTCAGCGGAATGAGCGGCAAACCGGGGCTGCGCAGGACCGACGACCGGTAACCCGGCGACAGATACGCGGGATGGGATTCCCAGTCACGCGGTGTGAGGATGGGGGAGGTCATGTCGACTGTCTCCTGTATTTGTGGAAGTTGAATAGGATGTTTCTGACGGCTACTTTATAGAACGACACAAGTTATGGAAAATGATGTTTCGTGCCATCTTGCATAACGGATCGTCATGGATACCGATTTCACCAACACCCGCGTCAAGTTCCGGCATCTCCAGTGTTTTCTGGCCGTCACGCAACTCGGCAGCGTGCAGCGCGCCGCCGATAGTCTGTCGATCACGCAGCCCGCCGTTTCCAAAACGATCGGCGAGCTCGAATCCATTCTAGGCGTGCGGCTGTTCGAGCGTGGGCGGCGCGGCGCGGTGCCTACGCGCGAGGGCCGGCTCTTCGCGCCGCACGCGAGCGCGTGCGTGGCGTCGCTGCGCGAGGGCGTCGACATGCTTCTGCGGGAACGTGGCGACGTGCCGGGATCCATTTCGATAGGCGTTCTGCCGACGGTCGCGCCGGTGCTGCTTTCGCCCGCGCTGACATCGTTCCGGCAGCAGTGGCCGGCGGTGTCGCTGTCCGTCTGGACCGATTCCAACGCGCTCTTGCTGGAAAAGCTGAAGGCGGGCGACGTCGATCTCGTCGTCGGACGCTTGTCCGAGCCGGAAGCGATGCACGGGCTGTCCTTCGAGCAGATTTATCGCGAGCCGCTCGCGGTGGTCGTGCGCCGCGAGCATCCGCTGACGCTCGAAACGCCGCTCACGCCCGCGCTGCTCGCGCGCTTCGTGATCGTCGTGCCGCCTTTCGGCACGCTGATCCGTCAATCGGCGGAAAGCGTGCTGACGGCGTTCGGCGCGCACGCGCTGACGGCGCTCGTCGAAACGTTGTCGGTGTCGCTTGGGCGCGCGCTCGCGATGAACAACGACGCCGTGTGGTTCGTGCCGGCCGGCGCGGTCGAGCAGGACATCGGCCTCGGACTGCTCGCCGCGCTGCCGATGCCCTTCGCGGGCACCGACGAGCCCATCGGCCTGATCCGCCGCAACGACGCCGCGCGCACGCCGGTGGAAGAGGCGCTCGTCGACGCACTGCGCGACGCCGGCCGCTCGCGCGCCGGGAGCAAATGACCGCCGACGCCGGGCGGCGCGCAAGTTGCTGAAGCAGCATTTACCGCGCAGATTTGGCGCGAAAGAAATACTATGACAAAAAGCTGCAGATAAGCGGTGACGGCAACCATCGGCCTTGGCGGCAGTCACTACCGATGTTGCCGGCAGCCTTTGTCCTGCACCTCCCGCCGCACAAACGCGCCGCACTCGAACAAGTTCGCAAGATGAAGACTGTACTGCTCGTCGACGACGACCCCGCCACCATCGAAGCCTGGACCCTCTCTATGCAAGGCGAGGATTGCAATGTCTTATGCGCGTTCGACGGCAACAAGGCGTTGTCGATACTCGGCGAACAGAGCGTGGACATCGTCGTATCGGACTGGATGATGCCGGGCTTGGGCGGCGCGCTGCTCTGCCAGACGATGAAGAACGACGCGTCGCTCGCGCACATTCCTTTCCTGATGATTTCGGGGCATCCGAACCCGCCGGCGTTCGTCAGCTACGACGGCTATTTGCGCAAGCCCGTCGACGTGGGGACGCTGATCGCCGCGGTGAACCGCTTGTGCGCCGCAAAGAAACGTCCGCCGTATTGAGCGCCGTCTAGCGCAACACGGCGAGCGCATCGTCCATTTGCGACTGCGCGAGGCGGTTCAATTCCTGCGGAATCTGGCAGTCGAGCGGCAGGCAGGGCGTGACGATCACGCGGATATGCCCGCCGCGATCCGGCCACCCTTTCGCCGGCCAGACCTTGCCCGCGTCGTGGACGACAGGTACGACCGGCACCTTCGTCGCGCACGCGAGACGCACGCCGCCCGACGCCAGCTTGAGCGGCGCATCGTGCGCGACGCGCGTGCCTTCCGGAAAGATCACGACGGAATCGCCCTTTTTGAGCCGCGCGGCGCATTCGCGCGTCACGGCCGTATGCGCCTGACGGATCGAGCCGCGGTCGAGGCTCACCATGTCGAGCCCGCGCAGCACCCAGCCGAAAAACGGAATGTTCATGAGTTCGTGCTTGAACACGAAGCTGATGCGTCGCGGAAAGAGCGCCATGAACGAAAGCGTTTCCCACGTCGATTCGTGACGCGACAGGATGATGCACGGCCCGTCGGGCAGATGCTCCAGACCTTCGATCGAGCACGTCACGCCGGTGATGACGCGCATCATCACGACCATCGCGCGGCACCAGAGCTTCGCGAGCCGGTAACGTCCGTTGCGGCCGACGAACGGAAAGAGCGGCAGGATCAGAATCGACCAGACGATGCCGCTGCCCAGCAGATAGGTTGCAAAGAGCCACTTGACGAGGGTGCGTCGCATCGGGATTCGTGAATGACTGTGGGATGAACGGCGGGAATCCGCAAGCATAGCGTATCGGGTGAAACGCCCCGGATCGGCGTTTCGCGTCATGCGGCGTCATCGAAGCGATGCAACAATGGACCCCGACGAAACACACAGCAAGGAAACAGCGCAATGGAAAATCAGACGCCGGTGCAGTTCGACGAAGGCATGCTCGACGTGGGCGACGGTCATTCGATCTACTGGCGCGCGCAGGGCCCGCGCGACGCGCCGGTGATGCTCGTCGTGCACGGCGGCCCCGGCGGCGCGATGAACGTCAAATGGGCCGAGGTGCTGGAGCAGGACAAATGGCGCGTCGTGTTCTTCGATCAGCGCGGCTGCGGCAAGTCCACGCCGTTCGGCAAGCTGGAAGCGAACGGCATCGATGCGCTCGTCGGCGATATGGAAAAGCTGCGCGTCGCGTTACAGATCGAGCAATGGGCGATTTTCGGCGGCTCGTGGGGCACGACGCTCGGGCTCGCGTATGGCGTCGCGCATCCCGAGCGCTGCACGGGCTTTCTGCTGCGCGGCATCTTTCTCGCGCGGCGCGAGGACATCGACTGGTTTCTATGGGACGTGCGGCGCGTGTTTCCGGAAGCGCATCGCGCGTTCCTCGATGCCATCGAGGCGGCGTGCGGCCAGCGTCCCGCGAACGGGCAGGACATTTTGCGGATGACCGAAGCGCCGCTCGCGCGCTTCGACGAAGCCGGCACGCGGCTCGCGCGCGCGTGGACGCAGTACGAGACGACGCTTTCCGTCGTCAACAAGCCCGAGAAGGAACCGGCCGAGGAAGAGAAACGTCCGAGCGCGGAAGCGAACGCGGCGGCGATCTCGATGGCGTTGCTCGAACGGCACTACATGGCGAACGAGCTGCCGCCGATCCCGCTCTTGCCGCTCATCGCGCGGATTGCGCATCTGCCTTGCCGGATCGTGCATGGCCGCTTCGATATGGTGTGTCCGGCCGATCAGGCGCTCGACCTCGCGGCTCACTGGCCGGGCGCGGAACTGACCGTCGTGAATGCGGCGGGACACTGGACTTTCGAGCCCGGCAATGTCGCGGCGCTGCGCGCGGGCGCGGCGGCGCTGGCCGATGCGATCGCGCGGACGAAGCGCGCGACCGCCTGAGACGCTGAAGAGTCAGAGAATCGCGGGCGCCGCTTCGCTCAGGCGACGCCAGTCGAGATCGACGCCGATCACGACCGGTTTGGCGTTGCGCTGCGTCGCGATCGTCAGCGTCACACATAGCGACGTGCCCGTCACCGAGAGATACGGCGTGCTCGCGACGACCTGCTGCGGCTTCGCGTGGGCATCGACGAAATACGGACGATTGTCCCAGCGGCCCGTCGACGGATCGGCGATCGGCGCGAACCGCGCGGTCGGCGATCTCGCGGCCGCGCCCGCCAGGCCGGGCATGAACTCGCGGCCGCCCTGATCGAGGAAAAAGCAACTCAGCGTGCACGGCTGCGCGAGCAGGTCGGCGCAAGAGGCTTCGGCCGTCGCGCCCGACGCGAAACGCCGCGCCGCCTGCGTGAGTCCCGCGCGATAGGGCAGCAGAAGCAGATCGCCCGCGAGGCGCTCGGTGCGGCGCATCTGCGCGAGCGTGTCGAACACGTCTTCGAAAAGCGGCGTGACCGCGCCGCGCTCGGCGAGCCGCACCGACGGCATGCCGAGCAGATAGCCCTGGACGAAATCGACGTTCGAGCGCGCCGCCAGCATCAGATCCTTGTGCGTCTCGATGCCTTCGGCGACCACGAACATGCCCGACTCGTGCAGCAGATCGACGAGCTTCGGCAGCAACGCGTCGCGCATGTGAGCGCTTTTCGCCCGCACGAGACTGCGATCGAGCTTGACGATGTCCGGCCGCAGCGTCAGCAGCCGGTCGATGTTGGAATGCCCCGCACCGAAATCGTCGACCGCGACGAGAAAGCCTTGCGCGCGAAAGGAACGCGTCGCGCGCGCGATTTCCGCGACGTCCGTGCCGCCGGATTCGAGCACTTCGATCACCAGTTGCTCGGGCGCGAGACCGGATGCGCGCGTGGCCGCCGCGAGCCGCGCGGCATAGCCGGGATCGGTGAAGGTCGCCGGATTGATGTTGACGAAGAGCCAGTGCGCGGCGGGCAGCATCGGCGCCGCGTTGCGCAGATGCGTGAGATGGCTCATGCGGTCGAGCTCGGTCAGCTTGCCCGCGACGATCGCGCGCGCGAAGAGATCGAACGGTCCGACTAGCGCGCGGTCTTCGGCTTCGCCGCGCAACAGCGCCTCGTAGCCCACCTCGCGCTGGTGCGGCAGGCTGTAGATCGGTTGCAGATGCGTGCGCAGCGTGATGCCGTCGACGATCTCCGTATGTCCGGTCAGCACGTTCAGGGACGCTGTCGCGGCGGCCGCACGGCGGTGCCCGGAGACGGCATGCGGGAAGCGAGCGCCGGCGGACGAACGCACAAAGGAGCAGTCAGGTCGATGAACGGCACGGCAGTCACGCGTTTCGGTGGGGATGAGCGCAATATCGGCTGGTCGCGTGCAAACTTGAGCGCGATCCGTCCATGCGTCGAGCGGGCTTTGTCGTCTCCGGTTTGCCGCCGACGCCCGCGCGACCTATCTTTGTTGGTGCGATGCTACGATCCGCGTGCAACTTAAGCCGGGCCGTGCCCGTCGAAAGTCGCAACGAACCCCTTGAGAGAGATAGATGGCGCAACAGAAAACCAACCCCAAACTCGAGCAGGCGCTGACGCGCGGCGATCTCGCGATCCGCCAGGCCAACTCGGGCCGCGCCACCGCGGTGCTGCGCGCGCTCGGCAAGATGATCGTCGAGGCGTCGGCGACGATCGGCGTCGAGGCGCACGTCGTCATCCACGACGGCGACAAGATCTACGATCCGGCCGACGGCGTCTGGCCGCAGCAATTGCTCGTGTCGCTCGACGGTCCGGTCGAGGATAACGATCCGGACGAAATCCGCACCATCACGCTGCTCGCCGACACGCCCGCGACGATTTTCCGCTGCGAGTGGCAACGCGCCGACGGCAATATCGGGCGGCAGGAAGGCCGTCCGCTCGCGATGGTCGCGTTCATTACCGACGTGGATATCCCCTGGCTAGACGAAGAGGACTGATTTTTTAATTCGCTTCAGCGCGTTTCATACTGCCGACACGATTATGTCGTGATAGAGCGGGCGTCCTTTCGGAAGGACGCCCGCTTTTTTTCGTCCTCCCCGACCGCCTTTCGGCAATCCCAAACTTTGCATTTTTTTGGTTTCGCAGAATCTGCGAAGAAAAATGTAAGCAAACGTTACCGAACCCCTTTTATTAAATGTTTTCCAGCGTTTACGCGATGCTCCGCGACTGTTCGCCGAACGCTATTCTCCTGAATGCCTCTCGCGTCGGCCGGTGGCTGCTTACCCTCGCTCTTTCACCCTCATCGGGCGCGCATATACCTTTCTGGCATATGCATATTTCGGTTTGCGGCTGCGGCCGACGATTGGCTTTTTCGCCGATTAGAAGCTTTCTTCCACTGAATTAGCCCAAAAGTTGCTGAGAAACAGCGGCAAGCGCGCACCCCCTTTTTCGACTTCGTGAGAGGCTCGACCCGCCCGTGTAAGGAACCCTCCAATAAACGTCCTCAACACGCGGCACCTTTCCAATCGCCAAGAAAAAATGGGGTTTACAAATGGAACGTCTGAACCTTGCCAACAATGCCGCCGCTAACCAGACCGAATCGGCGGTACGCCCGACTCTCACGGTCGTCCCCGCGCTTCAGAAAACGGAGCGCATGCCGTTTACTATCCGTATCGTCGAAGACGATGGCGGACTGCAGAAAGCCGTGAGCATCAGACGTTCGGCCTACGGGCGGCATCTGCCCGAATTCGCCGAAAAGATGACGATCGAGCCGTCGGACCGCGATCGCGGCACGGCGGTGCTTCTCGCGGAATCGAAACTCGACGGCGCACCGCTCGGGACGATGCGTATTCAGACCAATGCGTACGGCCCGCTCGCCGTCGAGCAGTCGGTGCGTCTGCCGGATCATCTGGCGACGAGCCGCCTCGCGGAAGCGACGCGTCTCGGCGTCGCGGGCGGCATGGTGGGGCGGGTGGTGAAAGTGGCGCTGTGCAAGGCGCTCTGGATGTTCTGCGAACTGCACGGGATCGACTACATGGTGATCACGGCGCGCACGCCGCTGGATCGGGAGTATGAGGCGATGCTCTTCAAGGATGTTTTCGGCGTCAACGAATTCCTGCCGATGTCGCATGTCGGCGGGCTGCCGCATCGCGTGCTCGCGAAGGACGTCGCAGCCGCGCGCCAGCGCTGGGAAGAAGCCCGTCATCCGCTCTTCAATTACATGGTGAACACGCATCACCCGGACATCGATTTGCATTCTGTAGATTTATCTTTTGACTGGGAACCGGTACGATGCCCAGACGCTCCGTTGATGGCTTACGGCAGGTAAAAGAAACGGACGATCGTATTTAGGACGGTAATAGCGAATAACCGGACCAAGAGCGGTCCGGTTGGCCAAAAGCGGCGGCGCGCGGGGCTTCGGCCTCCGCCGCTGTCTGCGCCGGCGCATTTCGCGCTGGGCGCAAACGGGGGTTTTTCCAAGAATGGCGTCGGTTATTCCAGCTTCCTTATCGAGATTCAGACGCACGGGCTCGTGGATCGACGACGCGCTGTACGCGGTCGCCGTTTACGCCGTGCCTTTTCTGATTTTGCTCGGTACGATCGCCACGCTCTATTTCCTTCCGCGTCAATACGAAACGCGCGGCGCGGTTCCGCTCCAACTGCGCGTCGTCGCCGATAAAGCCGCGATCATGAATCCCGGCGACGCGCTCGTGGCGCTTCGAGGCGTCACGCCGGTATCGCGCTACAGCACGCGTCTTTCGGAAAAGCCGGTCTGGTTCAGTTTCACCACGCCAAGCATGAGCGCGCATTCATCGACGGTCGTCGAATTGCCGTCGCGTCACGCGCAAACGCTTGCCTGCTGGAACGCGGACACGCTTGCGCCGCTCGGCGAGGCGAGCCGCGAATCCGTCAGCGGCCAGATGCGCGCGGTTAAAGCCGGTTTCTCGATTCACGTCGGGCGATTGAAAGAACCGGAAAACATTCTCTGCCGGGGCACATTTTCCGGACCCGCGCAAATCAACGCATTTACATGGGAATGGCAAGGCCTCCGTAATTCGGCGCTCGATTTTCAGGAAAGCTCCGGATTGATCGCCGGCGGTTTGCTGACGCTCGCGGTATTCGTCTTCGTGACGGCGCTCATCAATCACGAATGGACCTATGTGATTTTCGCGGTATGGCTCGTCGGCAATCTGCGCCTCTGCGCAAATGCGATGGGCTGGGACATGCAATGGCTCGGCCGCGTATTGCCGACCGAATACATTCAGCCATTGCGGCAAATCACCTTCGCGGCCTATTACCTGTTGACGGCCGCGCTCTTTCAACAGCTTTTCCGGCGCGAGTTGCGCGTGGTCGGTTATCGCTGGCTGCTGCGCGTCATTCAGTACGTCGGCATTGTGCTGCTCGCCGCCGCGATCGCGTTGCCGTATGAGCTTTTCATTCCGACGCTCTGGGTCATCGCTGGTTTCGGCATTTGCGTGCTGTTGTTCTTCCTCGCGCGGCTCGTGTGGATGGCGCGTTCGCGCACCGTGCTGTGGTATGTCGCGTCGCTCGCGATCGTGCTTTTCTCCACGTTCTCGGAAGTGCTCGGCGCGGCCTTCGGGCTGAAGGTGCTCGTCGGCGGCGTCAATACGGTGATGGCCGCGCTGTCGTCGAGCATGATGGCGGCGTTCGCGATCGCCGAGCAGATGCGCGCGGAACGCGATTTCCGCCGCCAGGCGCAGATGGAACTGCGCAACACCTACGAAGTCACGCCGATCGGCCTCTTCACGCTCGATTCCGACGGTCACTTCGTGCGCGCCAATCCGGCGTTGCGCGCGATGCTCGATCTGCAAAAGGCCGACTACAAGGTGCGGCACTGGAACGACTACTTCGAAGCCGGCGCGTGGGGCGCGCTGCAGGCGCTCGCGTCGAAGGGCAGCGACGGCGAACTCGAAATGGGCGGCTCGCCCGAACGCGGCACCGCCGAGCGCCGCTATCTGTTGAAGGCAATCCGCTCGAACGGCTGGATCGAAGGCTCGCTGCAGGACACGACCGAACGGTCGAAGGCCGTCGAGCGCCTGCGCTTTCTCGCCGAGCACGATTCGCTGACGGGCTCGCTCAACCGGCGCGGCGTCGAGAAGGCGATTGCCGCGCAAAGCGAAGAGACGCTGCCGTGGGCACTGGCCTATGTCGATCTCGACCGCTTCAAGCTCGTCAACGATCTCTTCGGCCATCGCAGCGGCGACGAAGTGCTGCGCCAGGTCGCGGCCCGCACGCGCGCGCACTTCGCGCGCAGTTATCCGGTCGGACGCATCGGCGGCGACGAGTTCGTCTGCGTGATGCACGACACGTCGATCGAAGACGCCATCGCGCAATGCCGCGAACTCATCTCCATTTTGTCGGATGCGCCGTATCAGGTCGGCAATCGCGCGTTTCAGGTGAAGGCGTCGATCGGTCTCGTCGAATGCTCGCAGGGCGTGCGCGTGCAGGACGCGCTTTCACACGCGGATCGCGCGTGCCGGGAAGCGAAAAAGGTCGCGCACACGCATCTCGTCACGTACCGCAAGGGCGCGGCGGCGTTCGAGGAGCGCGCGGAGGAACTGAAGCTCGTCGAGACGCTCGGGCGCAATCGCCTGCCGCCGGGACTTTTCCTCGTGATGCAGCCGATCATGTCGCTCACCAAGCCGACCGAATCGCTCAACTTCGAAGTGCTGCTGCGCATGCGCGCGCCCGATGGCGCAACGCTGCCTGCAGGCAAGGTGATCGTCGCGGCGGAGGAATCGGGCAACATTGCGGCGATCGATCGCTGGGTCATCTCGACGCTGCTGGACTGGATCGAAGCGCATCGGCATCAGCTCGGCAACACGCAGTTCATTTGCGTGAATCTTTCAGGCGGTTCGCTGAACGACGAACAGTTCATGGAGGATATCTTCGCGCTCTTCGCGCGGCATCAGTCGATCGTGCATTACCTGTGCCTCGAAATCACGGAAAGCGTCGCGCTGCACGATCTGGAGAACACGCAGCGTTTCATCGCGCGCGTGCACGACATGGGCGGCAAGATCGCGCTCGACGACTTCGGCGCCGGCTACACGTCGTTCAAATATCTGAAGGCGCTATCCGCCGATGCGCTCAAGATCGACGGCGAATTCGTGCGCTCGATGTGCGCGCATCCGGCCGATATCGCCATCGTCGAGGCGATCGTCGCGCTGGCGCGCAATCTCGGCATGCGCAGCGTCGCGGAGTGGGTCGAGGACATCGATACCTTGCGCGCGCTGCAGGAGATCGGCGTGGACTATGTGCAGGGTTTCCTCGTCGCGCGGCCGCAGGACAGCTCGGCGATTCTCGCGGCGAGCTCGGCTGCGAGCTTCGTCAAGGATCCGGAAGTCATCGGTTTCGTCGAAAGCCTGTCGGAGCCGGTGCAGGCGACCGTCTTCGACTACGAATGGCACGCGCGCGCCTCGGGCACGCACTGAGCGGCGCGCGTCAAGCCGTCTTCATCTCGTTCAAAATCTTCGCCGCCGCGATGGGAATGCGCGTGTCTTCCCATTGCGCGAGCCATTGAATCTCCTTGCGCGTGAAATAGCCGGGATGGTTGCGCAGCGCGAACTGCAAAGAATCGACGATGTGATCGCGAATGATTTGCGGCGCGTTTTCGTCGTTGACGATCGCGTGAAGGGCTTCCAGGGTGCTCATGTTTTCGATAAGACGAGGTTGATCGGCGATGACGCTCTCCCGAACATAACCGACTAAAAATCCGGAAAAAATTCGGCGCGGATGTTTAAATAAAAGGACTCGAATTAATCCAGCGGGGACAAACACATGAATCGCTCAGGGCGCGCACGCTCGCGCCACGAGGCACGCGCCGATGTCTGAGCGGCCCGCGCACAAAGCTTCAATGCACTCCATCGGCTCGAATCAACTGGGCATGCGCCAGTTCAACGAGCGCATCGTCTTGCAGGCAATCCGCCTGCATGGCGCGCTGCCGAAGGCCGATGTCGCGCGCATGACGCGCCTGTCGATGCAGACGGTTTCGCTGATCGTCGATCATCTGATCGAAGACGGCCTGCTCGCTAAAGAGCCGCGTTCGCGCGTGCGCGGGCGCATCGGGCAACCGTCGGTGCCGATTTCGCTGCGCGCGGACGGCGCGTTTTCCATCGGCGTGAAAGTGGGGCGGCGCAGCCTCGACGTGCTGTCGATGGACTTCGCCGGCAACGTGCGCACGCGCGAAACGCTGGAGTATCCGTATCCGGATCCGCATACGCTGTTTCCCGCGCTGGAAGAGCGGCTCGCGCGCGTCACCGCCGCGCTCGGCGACGACGCGCGCAAGATCGCGGGCATCGGTGTCGCGGCGCCGTTGTGGATCGGCGGCTGGCGCGATTTCTTCGACACGCCGCCCGACGCGCTCGCGGCGTGGGACGACATCGACATCCGCGCGCGCATCGAAGCGATGACCGCGCTGCCGGTCGAATTCGCGAAGGACACGACCGCCGCGTGCGCCGCCGAACTCGTGATGGGCCAGGGGCGCGGGCTGCGCGATTTCCTGTATGTGTTCATCGGGACGTTCATCGGCGGCGGGCTTGTCATCGATGGCCGATTGCACGCGGGACCGGGCGGGAATGCGGGCGCGATCGGATCGCTGCCGCTCGTCGGCGGAGGCAAAGGCAAGCGCGCCGGGCAGTTGCTCAACACGGCGTCGGTGTACGTGCTGGAAAAGGCGCTCGCCGCGGCGGGCGCGCCGGCCGCCGCGGCGCACGATGAGCGCGCGTGGTCGCCGGAGTGGCGCGCGCTGTCGGAAGCGTGGATGCGCGAGACGTGTCCCGCGATCGCGACGGGCATCGCGTCGTCGGCTGCATTGCTCGATCTCGAAGCCGTGGTGATCGACGGTGAAATCGACCGGAATCTGCTGCGCGAAGTCATTGGCCGCACCGATGCGGCGCTCGGCAACTTCGACTGGCAAGGCATGACGCGGCCGCGTCTCGTCGAAGGGCAGATCGGCCCCGACGCCCGCGCGATGGGCGGCGCGATCCTGCCGCTTTACGCGCACTTCGCGCCGAAGCACGAGCTCTTTCTTAAGCCGCTCGACGTCTGAATCATTCGAGCGAAAGGCGCGCCGCGAATGCGAGCAGCGCCGCGGAGAACGTCCAGCGCTGCACCGTCTGCGCTTTCGGATGACGGCGCAGCCAGCCGGAAATACGCACCGCGCCCGCCGCGAGCGTCAGGTCGAACGCGACGCCGACAACGACCAGCACGACGCCCAATTCCACCACTTGCGACCAGACCGGCCCCGTCTCCGGCCGCACGAATTGCGGCAGCAGCACGGAGCAGAACAGCAGCGCCTTCGGATTGAGGATGCTGCTCAGAATGCCTTTCGCGTAGGCAGAGCGCAGCGTGGATGCAGTGTGTCCGGATGCGGCTTCGAGTCCGAAAGCGGGCGAGCGGAAGATCTGGATCGCCACGTACGAGAGATATAGGCCACCCGCGATACGCACGCCGTCGTAAAGCCACGGCGCGCTGCGCAAAAGCGCTGCAACGCCGAGCGCCGACAGCGTGACGTGCGTCGCGCGTGCCGTGGCGAGACCGGCGGCGACGGCGAGTCCGTGGCGGAATCCGCGCGTGCCGCTCGTCTGCAGCACGAGCGCCATGTCCGGTCCGGGCAGCGCGTAGACGACCGCGAGCGCGCCGATGAAAACCCAAAGCAAGTGTGCCGAAACCATGATGCGCTCCTGTTCAGAAGGCTTTATCGTGCCACTTCGGAAAGAGCGATTTATGGTATTTTGAGGCGACTTTGCGAGTCGCGTTGCAGCTTTCCTCTAAAATTAGAAGAGTTTAAAGGGGATAGCATGATGACCGAAATCGACCGCATCGATCGCGCGATGCTTGCTGCGCTCCAACACGACGGCCGCATGCCCGTCGCGAAATTGGCCGAGCGCGTCGGCCTGAGCGAAACGCCGTGCGCGCGCCGTCTCAGGCGTCTCGAAAGCGAGGGATTCATCGACGGCTATCGCGCCGTGCTGTCGCGCAAGGCGCTGGAACTGGGCGTCGTCGCGTTCGCGCAGGTGCGCTTCAGCGTGCACGACCGCGCGCTCTCGGATCGCTTCGAGCGCGAAATTCAGGGCATTGCCCGCATCGTGTCGTGCCACAACATTTCAGGGACGGCGGATTATCTGCTTCAGATCATCGCGCGCGATCTCGACGAATACGGCATCTTCATGCGCGACGTGCTGCGGACTTTGCCTGGCGTCACCGCCGTGGAATCGATGCTCTCGCTGCGTGAAGTCAAACGCGACAGCGGGCTTCCCCTGCCGTGAAGATTGTCTAGACAAGGAGCGACATCGCTCGAATGGGAAGCCTCGGGATTCCCCTAATACAACGTAAGTTGTATATACAAGAAGATGAAGTGAACTCGACGCGGGTTGTCGTTCGCGTCTGTCCACACTCACTTCTTGATGCGCAGGAGCAATCCGTGACTTCGACTTCCCGTTTTCGCGACACCGAGATCCGCGCGCCGCGCGGCACGCAACTCAGCGCAAAGAGCTGGCTGACCGAAGCGCCGCTGCGCATGTTGATGAACAATCTCGATCCCGAAGTGGCCGAGAATCCGAAGGAACTGGTCGTGTACGGCGGCATCGGCCGGGCGGCGCGCGACTGGGCGTGCTACGACAAGATCGTCGAAACGCTGAAGCGTCTGGAAGCGGACGAGACGCTGCTCGTCCAGTCGGGCAAGCCAGTCGGCGTGTTCAAGACGCACGAAAACGCGCCGCGCGTGCTGATCGCGAATTCGAACCTCGTGCCGCACTGGGCGAACTGGGAGCACTTCAACGAGCTCGACGCGAAAGGTCTCGCGATGTACGGCCAGATGACCGCTGGAAGCTGGATCTATATCGGCAGTCAGGGCATCGTGCAGGGCACGTATGAAACCTTCGTCGAGGCCGGGCGACAGCATTACGGCGGCGATCTCAAAGGCCGCTGGGTGCTTACCGCCGGTCTCGGCGGCATGGGCGGCGCGCAGCCGCTCGCGGCGACGCTCGCGCTCGCGTGTTCGCTGAACATCGAATGTCAGCAGAGCCGCATCGATTTCCGTCTGAAGACGCGTTACGTCGACGAACAGGCGACCGATCTCGACGACGCCCTCGCGCGCATCCGGCGCTACACGTCCGAAGGCCGCGCGATCTCCATCGCACTGTGCGCGAACGCGGCGGACGTGCTGCCCGAACTCGTGCGTCGCGGCGTTCGGCCGGACTTGGTCACCGATCAGACCAGCGCGCACGATCCGCTCAATGGCTATCTGCCGAAAGGCTGGACGTGGGCGCAATATCGCGATCGCGCGCAAAGCGATCCGGCGGCGACCGTGAGGGCCGCGAAGCAATCGATGGCGGAGCACGTCCGCGCGATGCTCGCGTTCCGCGAACAGGGCGTGCCGACCTTCGACTACGGCAACAACATCCGCCAGATGGCCAAGGAAGAGGGCGTCGAGAACGCGTTCGACTTCCCGGGCTTCGTGCCGGCGTATATCCGGCCGCTCTTCTGCCGCGGCGTCGGGCCGTTCCGCTGGGCCGCGCTCTCGGGCAATCCCGAGGACATCTACAAGACCGATGCGAAGGTGAAGGAGATCATCGCCGATGACGCGCATCTGCATCGCTGGCTCGACATGGCGCGTGAGCGGATCAGTTTTCAGGGCTTGCCGGCGCGCATCTGCTGGGTCGGCCTCGGGCTGCGCGCGAAGCTCGGCCTGGCGTTCAACGAGATGGTGCGCAACGGCGAATTGTCGGCGCCGGTCGTGATCGGCCGCGACCATCTCGATTCCGGCTCCGTCGCGAGCCCGAATCGCGAAACCGAAGCGATGCAGGACGGCTCGGACGCCGTGTCCGACTGGCCGCTGCTCAACGCGCTGCTGAACACGGCGAGCGGCGCGACGTGGGTGTCGATCCACCACGGCGGCGGCGTCGGCATGGGCTTTTCGCAGCACGCGGGCGTCGTGATCGTCTGCGACGGGAGTCGTGAAGCCGATGCACGCATCGCGCGCGTGCTGCGCAACGATCCGGCGACGGGCGTCATGCGCCATGCCGATGCCGGTTACGACATCGCGATCGAATGCGCGCGCGATCAAGGCCTCGATCTGCCGATGATCGACAAGCGATGAAAAAGCTCTGGCAACACTGCCACGCCGCGACGATGGCCGGCGGCAAGTATTCGGTCATCGACGACGCGGCGATCCTGACCGATGGCGCGCGCATCGAGTGGATCGGACCGCGCGCGGCCGCGCCGGATATCGGCGAATGCGAACGTGTCGAACTCGATGGCGCGTGGGTGACGCCGGGTCTGATCGACTGTCACACGCATCTGGTTTTCGGCGGCGATCGCAGCGGCGAATTCGAGGAGCGGCTCGAAGGCGTGAGCTACGCGGAGCTCGCGGCGCGCGGCGGCGGCATCGCGAGTACGGTGCGCGCGACGCGCGAAGCCAGCGAAGACGCGCTGTTCAAAGCGGCGAAAACGCGCGCGCTCGGCCTGCTGCGCGAAGGCGTGACCACGCTCGAAGTGAAGTCGGGCTACGGGCTCGATCTCGCGAACGAGCGGAAGATGCTCGCCGTCGCGCGTCGTCTCGGCGAAGCGCTGCCGCTGACCGTGCGCGCGACCTGCCTCGCCGCGCACGCGTTGCCACCCGAGTACGCGAATCGCGCGGATGACTATATCGCCCATATCTGCGATGAGATGCTGCCAGCGCTCGTCGAAGAAGGCCTGGTCGATGCCGTCGATGCGTTTTGCGAGCACATCGCGTTCTCCACGGAGCAAGTCGAGCGCGTGTTCCGATGCGCGCGCGATCTCGGCGTGCCAGTCAAAGCGCACGCCGAGCAGTTGTCGTCCTTGCATGGATCGTCGCTGGCGGCGCGGTATCGGGCGTTGTCGGCGGATCATCTCGAATACATGACCGAGGACGACGCCATCGCGATGGCGCAATCCGGCACCGTCGCCGTGCTTTTGCCGGGCGCGTTTTACATGTTGCGTGAAACGCAGTTGCCGCCCATCGACGCACTGCGGCGGCATCGTGTGCCGATCGCGCTCGCGAGCGATCTGAATCCGGGAACGTCGCCCGCGCTTTCGCTGCGCATGATGCTCAACATGGCCTGCACGCTCTTTCGCCTGACGCCCGAAGAAGCGCTCGCCGGCGTGACCTTGCATGCGGCAAAGGCGCTCGGCTTGCACGCGACGCACGGATCGCTCGAAGCGGGCAAGACCGCCGATTTCGTCGCCTGGCGCATCGGCAGGCCGGCCGAGCTTTCGTACTGGCTCGGCGGCGCGCTCCCGAACCGCGTCGTGCGGGGCGGTGCGGAGGTCGATATCGAGCGCATCGCCCGATGAAATAAACGCCTCGTCCGAACCGGAACGAGGCGTTTCACCAAGAAAAGAAACGATGAGGCGCGGCGTTACGTGCGCTTGCGGATCATTCCCCAGACGACGAGCAGGATGATTGCGCCGATCACCGAGGCGATCCAACCCGCCGGTTGTCCCGGCTGATACCAGCCGAGCGCCCGGCCGACGTACCCCGCGATCAGCGATCCGGCGATGCCGAGGACGATGGTCATGATCCAGCCCATGCTGTCGTCGCCCGGCTTCAGTGCGCGTGCGATGAGACCGACGACGAGTCCGACGATCAAAGTACCGATAAATGCAAGCATGCGGTCGCTCCTTGACTAAGTTTTACGGCGTTTTGATTGCGTTTGCGGAAGGATTCCGGACGATCCGGTACATCCAAAGTAGCACGGCGCAATGCGTTTGGGTATGACACTGGCCGTTCGGCTAACCCGTGGAGCACGAACGATGCCGCGTCCCGCCCCAAGGTAAAATTCGTCGCATTGCCTCTCTGCATGCGTTGCTACGATATGACCGATTCCGAATTCCCCTCCACCGACGAAGCCATCCACGAAGACCGCCTCTGGCGCGACGACGGCTGGACCGCGCGCGTCATCAAGAACGAGGACGACGACGGCTGGGCCGTCGAGATGATTCAGGCGGGCGAGGCGGAACCCGCGCTCGTCGGCCCGTGGACAATGGGCCGCGACAAGAAAAATCCGAAGCCGCTCGATGCAGGCGCGTTCCGCACGCTCGTCAAGACGGCGTCGGAAGTCTTGCGTCGCCATGAACAGCAACGTCATGCGATGTTGAACAAGAACGTCACCATCGACGTGCGGGGTGAGGACATCACCGTCACGCTGGAGATCGTTCCGGATGAAGACGATCCCTACGCCAATCTCAAAGCCTTCGATGCGTACGGCGCGCAGCTCGCGTTCGCGCGTGTGTCGCCGGCGTTCAAGCTCAGCAAGGCGAGCGCCGAACGCTGGGCCGAGAACGATTTCGCCAAGCCGAACTGAATCGGCTGCAGAGCGCGCATGGCGCGGGCACAAATAGAAACGCCGTCGCGCTTTCGTGCGACGGCGTTTGAAGAAATCTTGCGAGTCGAAGCGGCGCTCAGCCCTTTCTGACGACGAACTCGATTCGGCGATTCGCGAAACGTCCGCTGGCAGTATCGTTGTCGGCGATCGGATTGGCGTCGCCGTAGCCTGCTGCCGTGAGCGATTGCGGCGGCACGCCGTTACGCACGAGGAAGCCTCGGACCGCCTGAGCGCGTTCCTTTGACACTTCCAGCTTGGCCGCCGCTCCGCCCTGGGCATCCGAATAACCCGCGATTTCGAGATTCACCATCGAACCCTTGGCCGCGCAGTTCTTGAGCAGTTGCGCCGTCTCGCCGAGCGTGGCGTAGGCGCTTTCCGGCACCTGCGCACTCGAACGCTCGAAATTAACAACCTGAAGGTCGAGCACGCGCGTCAGCTTGTCGCCGGAGCAAGGCGTGTCCGTGGCGAGCAGGCTCTTTAGCGCGCTGCGAAAGGATCGTGTCGCCGTGGCGACCGCGCCGTCCACGTCGAACGCCGCGACCTGGAACATGCCGCCGAGCGAGCTTCTCATCCTATCGACCCAGCCGAGCTTCGCGTTTGCGGCCGCGCCGCTCAGTTCCACCTTCGAGCCGGTGATCTTGGCTTCCGCGCCGGGCACGGCCATAAGCGGGAAGAAGTCGCTCAGACGCGAAAGCCAGGCTGCCGGGCGTGTTTCGGCAACGACGGAAACATCGGCCGTGTAGGCTTTGCCGAAGCGAGCCCTCAATGCGTCGATGAGATGCTTCTTCTCTGCTTCGGTGCCGACCGTCGCCTCGATCGCCGGGATGCCCGCCGAGTTGACGCTGAACAGCAACTGCGCGTCTTTCCATGAAGCCGGCGCGGCTTTCATTGCCGAGGCCGATTGCGGTGCCGCCGCCGTGTTGGCCGACGCATCGATGGATGACACGGCCGGCGTTTCATCGCTGACCGGCGAGACCGATGGCGTCGCGGAGGAAGCCTGCGTCGACGCATCGGCGACCGGCTGCGTGGCTGGCGCGGCGCTCAGATCGACGCTTTCGCCATGCGTGAAGCCACGGTAATAGACGAGCGCGAGGATGACGGCCAACACAGCGAAAAGCAGCCAGATCCACTTGTTCGAACGCTTCTCCGCCGGCTTGCGAACCGGTGCGCGCATCGGCGGCGGCGAGGGGGGCAAGGACGGCGCGGGCTTGGGCGCCGGGGCGCTTTGCGTGACGGCTTTCACGACGGGTTCGGGCGCAAGCGCTACCGCGACGTCGCCGTCGATGCGCGGTTCGAGGCTCGATGCGACGGTATCGAGGCGCGGCGTGATGCAACTGGTGAAGCCTTCGGTGTTGCCAACGCCGATGGCCGTCGCGACCGCGTTCGACATCGACGAATTGATCTCGCCGACCTGATCGCGCAGAAGCTTGGGCACCTGCGGCAGTCCCCACTGTGCAAGCAGGAAGTGGCGTTTCATGACGCCGAACAGCACGGCCGCCACGATGCCCGCGAGCGCCGACGTCGCTTGCGTCGGAACGCCGGTTTCTGCCGAGACGGCGTCGGTCAGGGCATCGACACGCTGGCCCGTCGCGAGCGCGGCAAGCGAGTGCCCGGTGGTTTCGAGCTGCTTGAGCCCGCCGGTGGTGGCGATCAGCTTTGAGAACTGTTCCGCGATGTAGGCGTTGGTCTCCGGCTGCATGATGACGGCGTAGACCGACTGCGAGCCGGGCACGAGCGTCGCCCGGTCCATGAGCGAGGCGACGAGTCCGGGCGCGATGCGCGCCGCGAGTTGCCGGACCATTTGCCCAGGTATGCCGAACTGCTGCGACAACTGCTCCGCGATGTTTTCCGAGATCGCGGCGTTGACCGCCTGGACCAGATTGATGCTCATCGACTGAATTTCCTTTCTACATGAGCGCTTAACGCAAGCGCAGAAGCGCAGCGGATTCTATATGCACAGTTATCCTAAAAAGAATCGTGCAAACTTCTTTACAAAAACGGTGCTTCGATGCGACTTGCCTTACGCTTTTTTTAGCGTGCAAGCGGGCTCATTTGCGAGAAAAATTTGAGAATCCGCTTGCAGGCGATGCCAAGCCACGACGGTTCGGCGGGCGCGGTTTCCGCGCTTTTCACGGAAAGCGCGACGAGCGACAGCATGGAATGAGACTGGATGAGCGTGCGATACGAAGCGTCGAGCGGCGACGTCCACGCGCACGAGCGGCAATCGTGCTTCGCGCACATATTGCAGGGAGGTTGATCGCGGTTCATGGCAGAGTCCTTTACAAGTATCCGCACATGATCTTCGATACGGGATCGCAAGGCGATCAGAGCCTTCCGATTGAACTCTTGGTTTTATTTTCGGAAATAGGACAAACTAGCTTGATAAATCCGGCACTGTTCGCACCAAAGGAGATGGCGATGCACTATCTGTTGATTTACGAACTTCGGTCTGACTATCTGGAGCGCCGCGCGCAGTTTCGCGATGAACATCTGGCGCTCGCGTGGGCGGCGGTCGAACGGGGCGAAATCGTGCTCGCCGGGGCGCTCGATGCACCCACCGATCGCGCGATGCTGCTGTTTCACAGCGAATCGCCCGCCGCCGCCGAAGATTTCGCGAAGAACGATCCTTACGTGACGAACGGGCTGGTGGAGCGTTGGGAAGTGCGCAAGTGGAACACGGTCGTGGGCGCGAACGCAGCCACGCCCGTGCGATAGCGCGACGCGAAGATCACGCGTCGGCGGTTTCTTCCTCCGGCCGGTCCCGCCGCGAGGAACCGCGCCGCTGCGCCGAGCGATACAGGCTCGTCAACGTATCGTCGATCTGTTGCGAACGCTCGAAGAGCGTCGCGAGCCAGTCGACGAACGCGGATACGCGCGGCGTCGCCTGACGGCTCTTCAGGAACGCCACCGACACCTTGAGCGGCGGCGATTTCCATTGCGGCAGCACTTCGCGCAACTGTCCCGAGCGCAGATAAGGCTGCGCCGCGATCCGCAGCGGCTGAATGAGCCCGAGCCCTTCGACGCCGCACGCGAGGTACGCGTGCTCGTCCGCGACCTGAACGAAACCGCGCATCTTCATCGTGACGGCTTCGCCGTCGACAGCGAAATCGAAATCGGCCGGGCGCCCGCTTTTCTCCGCAAGACAGTTCACCGCGACGTGCTGCGCGAGCTCGTCGAGCGTTTCCGGCGTGCCGTGCTTCTCCAGATACGCGGGACTCGCGCACGTCACCTGTTCGAGCATGCCGAGCCGGCGCGCGATCAATCCGGAATCGGGCAATTCGCCGAGCTGCACGCTGCAATCGACGCCTTCGCCGACGAGATCCACATTGCGATTGCCGATGCCGATCGACAGTTCGATCTGCGGATAGCGCGCGTGGAACTCCGGCAGCGCGGGCACGACGATCGACGTCGCGACGGTATCCGGCATTTCGACGCGCAGCCGTCCGCGCAGGCGCTCTTCGCCCGCGCCGAAACCGGATTCGAGCTCGTCGATATCGGCGAGAATTTGCGCGCAGCGCTCGTAATAAGCGGCGCCGTCGACGGTGAGATTCAGGCGCCGCGTCGTGCGTGCGAGCAATTGCACGCCGACTAGCGCTTCGAGTTGTTGCACGGTCGTCGAAACACTCGCGCGCGGCATGCCGAGCGACTCGGCGGCGCGCGTGAAACTGTTCGTATCGACGACACGCGTAAAGACACGCATGGCATGGACGCGATCGATCACGTTGAGTTTTCCTTTTATGACGATTGAATGGCGATGCGCGAGAAAAAACGACTTCACCGCGGCTACGAAACCGCGGAAAAAAGGCGCATCGGCGATGGTTGAATCGTACGGACGGGAAGCGTCAACGTGAATACACAAAAATGGCGGATTCTTGCCTGATTCTTTTCGACGGCGAATCCTGCGCGCGTCACAGCATCGGCATTTCGCCGCGCAGGCGGCCCGCGACGCCCGAGAAGTCGCTGCCCGACGGCGCCTGATAAAGCCGCAGGCCCATCTCGGGAAGGATCGAGAGCAGATGATCGAAGACGTCGCCCTGAATGCGCTCGTATTGCGTCCACGCGGTCGTCGCGGTGAAGCAATAAACCTCGACAGGGATGCCGTCCGATTGCGGCTCCATCATTCGCACCATGATCGCCATGTCCTGGCGAATCTCCGGATGGCGCTGCAAAAACGCAAGCCCGTACGCGCGGAACGTGCCGATGTTCGTGAGCCGCCGCCGGTTCGCGGGCTCGTTCGCGAGTTCGCCGAGAGTGCGGTTGGTTTGCTCCACCTCGGTCTGCTTCTGTTCCAGATAATCGTGCAGCAGGCGAAAGCGTTTCAGGCGCGCAGTCTCTTCCTCGGTGAGAAAGCGCACGCATTGCGCGTCGATACGCATCGTCCGCTTGATGCGCCGCCCGCCCGATTCGAACATGTGCCGATAGTTGCGATAGCTCTCCGAAAAGAGCTTGTAGGTCGGCACCGTGGTCACGGTGTTGTCCCAGTTCTGCACCTTGACGGTGTGCAGCGCGATGTCCTTCACGAAGCCATCGGCGGCGGCTTGCGGCATTTCGATCCAGTCGCCGATGCGCAGCATGTCGTTCGACGTCAGTTGCGTGCTCGCGACGAGCGACAGCAAGGTGTCCTTGAACACGAGCAGCAGCACGGCCGAGAGCGCGCCGAGACCGGAGAGCATCCAGAGCGGCGAACGGTCGATCAGTATCGACAGGACGAGCACGCCGCATACGAGCGCGAGTCCGAGCTTGCCGATCTGGATGTAGCCTTTGATCGAGCGTGTCTGCGCTTCCTTGCTTTCCGCATAAACGTCCTGCCACGCGGACAGGGCGCTGCCCGCGGCGAAGAACATGCAGATCCACGCGCCGCCGTGCGCGACGCGGCCGATGATCGTCGCCCAGTGACCGATGCGCGGCACTTCGTCGATGCCGAGCGCGACCGTCGCGAACGGCACCGCATACCAGAGCCGGTGATAAGCGCGATGCTTGATGAACGCGCGGTCCCACTTCTGATGCCCCGCGAGCACGAGCAGGCGATGCGCGACATGGAGCACGATGCGGGCCACGACCCATTGCACGAAGAGCGCGATCATTGCGAGCGCGACGAGACCCGCGACCGTTTGCGCCCACGGATGAATGGCGAGCAGATGCGGCAGCGGATCGGGCAGGAAATCGAAATTCATAGGGATCGTGGAGGACTGAAGACGCGCGATCTTGCATCGCGACGCGCTCCGTATTGTGCATGATCGTGCGCGTTCGAGGCATCGGATGCGGCCGAGTTGCGGGCCGTGGCGCCCCTTATCGAAAACCCGAGTTCGATGAAAATGAATTTTTTTTGGCCGCATTTTCGAGTAAATATACTTTCATCGCGTTCAATCGCCATGAGGGCGCAGCGCATTTCATGTCCCGTTCACTATCGGTCCGTGCGCCGGCGAGCGCCGACGATCTGATCTCCGCGCGCATCGCGGCGGCCATGCCGACGCTCACGCCGATCCATCGGCGCATGGGGGCGTTCGTGCTCGCGAATCTGTTCCGCTCGGCGACGATGCGTATCGACGAGCTGGCGGGCGCGGTGGGCGCGTCGGTGGCGACGGCGAACCGTTTTGCGCGCGCGCTCGGCTTCTCCGGCTATCCCGCGTTTCGCGAGGCGCTCGTGCGCGGCTTCGAGGCGACCATCGCGCCGGTCGAGCGCTTGCGCACCGCGCTCGAATCGCCGGCGAGCGGTGCCGAAGTATTCGATGCATCGCTTGCACAGGCGGCGGCGAATCTGCGTCTTGCTCAAACATCCGTCGATGGCGCGAGGGCCGAAGCGATCGTCGATACGATTCTCGCCGCGCCGCGCGTCTTCGTGATCGGCTACGGCGCGAGCGCGTTTCTCGCCGGCCTGATGGAGCACGGTCTCACGCCGTATTGCGCGAACGTGCAATCGCTCGCGCTGATGGGCGGGCCGTCGCACGCGGCGCGCAGGCTTTTCACGGCTTCGCGCGGCGATGTGCTCGTCGCGATCGCGTTCCCGCGCTATGTCGACGACACCATCACGCTTGCGCGGCTCGCGCGCGATCACGGGTTGCGCGTGGTCGCGTTGACGGACAGCGCCGCGTCGCCGCTCGCGCAGGTCGCCGATCTCGTGCTCGCGATCCGCGCCGAACGCAGGCTCGCGGCGAATTGCGATACCGCCGTGCTCGCCGTCATCGAAGCGCTGTGCGATGCGGTCGCGCATCGGGCGAAGCGTTCGGTGGAGGCGGCATCGGGATTGACCGAATTCGTGTTGCCGTGGCTCGTCGCCCCGGCGCTCGCCAAAGATGCGCACGCCGCTCATACGACGCGCCGCACGACCGCGAAACGACACACTCACAGGGAACCGCGCGACTCATGAAGGTCACACCAGTCATTGCGATTCACGGCGGCGCGGGCACGCTCCTGCGCAGCGCGATAAACGCCGAAACGGAAGGGCGCTATCTCGCCGCGCTCACCGATATTCTCAGCGCGGCTCAGCGCGTGCTCGCCGATGGCGGCAGCGCGCTCGACGCCGTCACCGAAGCCGTGCGTCTGCTCGAAGACTGTCCGCTCTTCAACGCGGGGCACGGCGCGGTGTTCACGGCGGCCGGCACGCACGAACTCGACGCCTCCGTGATGGACGGCGCGACGCTCGAAGCGGGCGCGATCAGTTGCGTGACGCGCGTGAAGAACCCGGTGCTCGCCGCGCGCCGCGTGCTCGACGCGAGCGATCACGTCATGTTTACGGGCGCCGGCGCGGAAGCCTTCGCGCAGTCGCAGGGTCTCGAATTCGTCGATCCGTCGTACTTCTACACGGAAGCGCGCTTTAAGCAATGGCAGAAGGCGCGTGGCACGTCCGGCACCATGCTCGATCACGATGCGATGACGAAATTCGCCTTCGATAACGGCCCGGACGATCCTATCGATCCCGACAAGAAGTTCGGCACGGTCGGCGCGGTCGCGCTCGATTCGAACGGTCATCTCGCGGCGGCGACGTCGACGGGCGGCATCACGAACAAGCAGGCGGGTCGCGTCGGCGATGCGCCCCTGATCGGCGCGGGCTGCTATGCGAACGACGCGACGTGCGCGGTTTCGACCACGGGCACGGGCGAGATGTTCATCCGCATGCTCGCGGCGTATGACGTGTCGGCGCAGATGGAATATCGCGGCGTGTCGCTGGAAGAAGCATCGAACGATGTCGTGATGAACAAGCTGCCGCGCATCGAAGGACGCGGCGGACTCGTCGCCGTCGATGCGAAAGGCAACGTCGTGTTGCCGTTCAACACGCAAGGCATGTATCGCGGATTCGCGCGCGTGGGCGAAGCGCCCGTCACGGCGATCTATCGATGATGACGCTGCCCGAAGCGTGCGTCATCGACGTACACGGCCTGTCCGTGAATTTTCGCTCGCGCTCGCGCACCATCGAAGCGGTGCGCAACATCTCGTTTAGCGTCGACCGCGGCGAGACGCTTGCGATCGTCGGCGAATCGGGCTCGGGCAAGTCGGTCACGTCGCTCGCGCTCATGCGTCTCGTCGAGCATGGCGGCGGACAGATCGTGTCGGGCAGCATCGCGTTTCGCCGGCGCAACGGGCAAGTGCTCGATCTCGCGAAAGCATCGTCGGCGACGATGCGCGGCGTGCGCGGCGCGGACATCGCGATGATCTTCCAGGAGCCGATGACATCGCTCAATCCCGTGTTCACGGTCGGCGACCAGATCGCGGAAGCGATCGCGTTGCATCAAGGCAAGAGCCGTTCCGATGCGCGCGCCGAGGCATTGCGTCTGCTCGATCTCGTGCGGATTCCCGAGGCGAGGCGCGTGTTCGCGCGCTATCCGCATCAGTTGTCGGGCGGCATGCGCCAGCGCGTGATGATCGCGATGGCGCTCTCGTGCAAGCCCGCGCTCTTGATCGCCGATGAGCCGACGACCGCGCTCGACGTGACGATTCAGGCGCAGATCCTGCAACTCGTGCGCGGCTTGCAGCACGAGATGAACATGGGCGTGATCTTCATCACGCACGACATGGGCGTGGTCGCGGAAGTGGCCGATCGCGTGCTCGTCATGTATCGCGGCGAGAAGGTGGAAGAGGCGCCATCGGACGCGCTGTTTCATGCGCCGAAGCATCCGTACACGAAAGCGCTGCTCGCCGCCGTGCCGACGCTCGGCGCGATGCGCGGCACCGATCGTCCCGCTAAATTCCCGATCCTCGAAGTCGAGTCCGCCGACATCGCGCCCGACGATGCGAGCGCGTTGCGTCCGTCGGAAGCGGTCGAGAGGGAGAAGCAACCCGCCGTCGATGAAGCCATTGAACCGATACTGCGCGTGCGCGATCTGGTCACGCGCTTTCCGGTGAAGAGCGGCCTCTTTGGCCGAACGACGGCGGCAGTGCACGCGGTCGAACGCGTGAGCTTCGACTTGCGGCCTGGCGAAACGCTTGCGCTCGTCGGCGAATCGGGTTGCGGCAAATCGACGACGGGACGTTCGCTGCTCAGGCTCGTCGAGAGCCAGAGCGGGTCCATCGAATTCGATGGACGCGATATCAGCAAGCTCGAAGGTCACGCGTTGCAGGCGCTCAGGCGCAATATCCAGTTCATTTTTCAGGACCCGTTCGCGTCGCTCAATCCGCGTCTGACCGTGGGCTTTTCGGTGATGGAACCGCTGCTCGTGCATGGCGTCGCGAGCGGAAGAGAAGCACAGGCGCGGGTCGACTGGCTGCTCGACAAAGTGGGCTTGCCGCCCGAAGCCGCGCAACGTTATCCGCATGAATTCTCGGGCGGTCAGAGGCAGCGCATCGCGATTGCGCGCGCGCTCGCGTTGAACCCGAAAGTCGTGATCGCCGATGAATCCGTGTCCGCGCTCGATGTCTCCGTGCGCGCGCAGATCGTCAATCTGATGCTGGATTTGCAGCGCGAACTGGGCGTCGCGTATCTCTTCATTTCGCACGACATGGCGGTCGTGGAGCGCGTGAGTCATCGCGTGGCGGTGATGTATCTCGGGCAGATCGTCGAGATCGGGCCGCGCGCGGCGGTGTTCGAAGCGCCGCGTCATCCGTACACGCGCAAGCTGATGAGCGCGGTGCCGGTCGCCGATCCGTCGCGTCGGCACGCGAAGCGCATGCTCGCCGCCGACGAGATTCCAAGCGCGATCCGCAAGCTCGGCGATGAGCCGATCGTCGCAAAACTGGTTGCTGTCGGACCTGATCACTTTGTCGCCGAGCATCACGTTGGCGGCGCTTACTAAAAGCAATTCGAAGAGCACCTCGAAAAGCACTTCAACAAGGAGTCCAACGATGCCGTCCTTCAAATTGCGGGCGATGCTCGCAGCAAGCGCGTTCGCCACATTGACCGTTCTCGCGCCGGTCGCTGCGCACGCGCAAAGCACCGCCGTGATGGCCGTCGCCTCGACCTTCACGACGATGGATCCGTACGACGCCAACGACACGCTCTCGCAAGCCGTGGCGAAGTCGTTCTACGAAGGCTTGTTCGGTTTCGACAAGGACATGAAGATTCGCAACGTGCTCGCGACGAGCTACGAGGCGAGCCCCGACGCGAAGGTGTACACGATCCATCTGCGCAAGGACGTGAAGTTCCAGGACGGCACCGACTTCAACGCCGATGCGGTGAAGGCCGTCTTCGACCGCGTGACGAATCCGGACAACAAGCTGAAGCGCTACAACCTCTTCAACAAGATCGAGAAGACCGAAGTGGTCGATCCGTACACGGTGAAGATCACGCTGAAGATTCCGTTCTCGGCGTTCATCAACGTGCTCGCGCACCCGTCGGCGGTGATGATCTCGCCGACCGCGCTGCAGAAATACGGCAAGGACATCGCGTTCCATCCGGTCGGCACGGGGCCGTTCGAGTTCGTCGAATGGAAGCAGACCGACGACCTGAAAGTGAAGAAGTTCGCGGGCTACTGGCGCAAGGGATTGCCGAAGATCGACATGATCGACTGGAAGCCCGTGGTCGATAACAACACGCGCGCCGCGCTCATGCAAACGGGCGAAGCGGACTTCGCGTTCTCGATTCCGTTCGAGCAGGCCGCGACGCTCAAGTCGAGTCCGAAGGTCGATCTGATCGCGGCGCCTTCGATCATTCAGCGCTACGTCAGCATGAATACGCTGCAGAAGCCCTTCGACAATCCGAAGGTGCGCGAGGCGATGAACTACGCGATCAACAAGGAAGCGCTCGTCAAGGTCGCGTTCGCGGGTTATGCCGTGCCGTCCGAAGGCGTCGTGCCGCCGGGCGTCGACTACGCGACGCCGAAGCTCGGACCGTGGAAATACGATCCCGCGAAGGCGCGCGAGCTGTTGAAGGAAGCCGGTTATCCGAACGGCTTCGAAACCGTGTTGTGGTCCGGCTATAACCACACGACCGCGCAGAAGATCATCCAGTTCGTGCAGCAGCAACTCGCGCAAGTGGGCGTGAAGGCATCGGTCGAAGCGCTCGAAGCGGGGCAGCGCGTGCAGCGCATCGAGAGCGCGCCCGATCCGAAGACCGCGCCGGTACGCATGCTCTACATCGGCTGGTCGTCGTCGACGGGCGAAGCGGACTGGGCGATCTCGCCGCTCCTGAGCGGCGGCTCGTTCCCGCCGAAGCTCTTCAACACGGCGTACTACAAGAACGATCAAGTCGATGACGATCTGCAAAAAGCGCTCGCGACGACCGATCGCAACGAGAAAGCGAAGCTCTACGCCGATGCGCAAAAACGCATCTGGGCCGATGCACCGTGGATCTTCCTCGTCACGGAAAAGGTCGTGTATGCGCGCAGCAAGCGTCTGTCGGGCGCATACGTGATGCCGGACGGCTCGTTCAACTTCGACGAAATCGCAATCAAGTGATGGACGACGGCCGGGCTTCATCGCCCGGCCTTATCTGACGAACACGATGCTCAACTTCATCGCCAAACGCCTGTTCGGATTGCTGCCGACACTCTTCATCGTCGCAGTGCTGGTGTTCTTCTTCGTGCACATGCTGCCGGGCGATCCCGCGCGTCTCGCAGCAGGCGCGGAAGCCGACGAAGCCACGGTCGCGCTCGTGCGCGCCGATCTCGGCCTCGACAAGCCGCTGCCGCAACAGCTCGCGAGCTTCTTCGGCAAGGTCGTGCATTTCGATTTCGGCATGTCCACGCGCAGCAAGCGGCCTGTGTCGACGGAAATTGCCGAGCGCTTCATGCCGACCTTGTGGCTCACGCTCGCGAGCATGGTATGGGCCGTGATCTTCGGCATGACCATCGGCATCGTGTCGGCGGTGTGGCGCAATCGCTGGCCCGATCGACTGGGCATGACGCTCGCGGTGTCGGGCATCTCGTTTCCGGCCTTCGCGCTCGGCATGCTGCTGATGGAAATCTTCTCGGTGAAGCTCGGCTGGCTGCCCATCGTCGATGACGGAACGTGGAAAGGCTACGTGCTGCCATCGATCACGCTGGGCGCGGCGGTGGCCGCCGTCATGGCGCGCTTCACGCGCGCGTCGTTCGTTGAAGTGCTCGGCGAGGACTTCGTGCGTACCGCGCGCGCCAAGGGCGTGCATGAGCCGATGGTCATCGTGAAGCACTGCCTGCGCAACGCGATGATTCCCGTCGTCACGATGATGGGCCTGCAATTCGGCTTTCTGCTCGGCGGCTCGATCGTCGTCGAGAAGGTGTTCAACTGGCCGGGCCTTGGCCGCCTGCTGGTCGATGCCGTCGAGATGCGCGACTATCCCGTGATTCAGGCAGAGGTGCTGCTGTTCTCGCTGGAGTTCATCGTGATCAATCTGATCGTGGACGTGCTGTACGCGATCATCAATCCGACCATTCGCTTCAAGTGAGGACGCGATGAGCGTGACAGCCGAAAGCGCGGCAACCGCGCCGCAAGAGATCCGCACGCCGTGGACCGAGTTCTGGCGCAAGTTCAGGCGGCAACACATCGCGATGATCGCGGCCGTGTTCGTGCTGCTGCTGATCGTGATCGCGATCATCGCGCCGTACATCGCGCCGTATGACCCGGAAAACTACTTCGACTACGACGCCCTCAACGCCGGTCCTTCGGCTGCGCACTGGTTCGGCGTCGATGCTCTGGGCCGCGACATTCTGAGCCGCATACTCGTCGGCAGCCGCATATCGTTGACGGCGGGATTGCTCTCGGTCGTGCTCGGCGCGGTGATCGGCACGTTCTTCGGCTTGCTCGCGGGCTACTACGAAGGATGGTGGGACCGCATCGTGATGCGTATCGCGGACGTGCTCTTCGCGTTTCCCGGCATTCTGCTCGCGATCGGCGTCGTCGCGATTCTCGGTAACGGCATGGTGAATGTCGTGTGCGCGGTCGCGATCTTCAGCATTCCCGCGTTCGCGCGGCTCGTGCGCGGCAATACGCTCGCGCTGAAGCATCTCACGTATATCGAGGCGGCCAAGAGCATCGGCGCCTCGGACTGGACGATACTCGCGCGGCACATTCTGCCCGGCACGATTTCATCGGTGGTCGTGTACTTCACGATGCGGATCGGCACGTCGATCATCACGGCCGCGAGCCTGTCGTTTCTCGGACTCGGCGCGCAGCCGCCGACGCCCGAGTGGGGCGCGATGCTCAACGAAGCGCGCGCCGACATGGCGATGGCGCCGCATGTCGCCATCTTCCCGAGTCTCGCGATCTTCTTCACGGTGCTCGCGTTCAATCTGCTCGGCGACGGCCTGCGCGACGCGCTCGATCCGAAGCTCGACCGGCCATGATGCACATCGGCTCGCTCGTCGCGGGGCCGCGCGGCACGATCGCGGATGTCGCGGGTGTGACGGTCGGTCATTGCACGCTTGCGCAAGGCGCGGTGCAGACCGGCGTCACGGTGATTCGTCCGCATGACGGCGACGTGTATCGCGACAAGGTGCCCGCTGCGGCGTGCGTCATCAACGGGTTCGGCAAGAGCGTCGGGCTCGTTCAGATCGACGAGCTTGGCGTGATCGAAACGCCGATCGCGCTGACCAACACGTTCGGCGTCGGCACGCTCGCCAATGCGCAGATTCGCGCGGCCATTGCTGCGAATCCGCGCATCGGACGCGAAGACCCGAGCGTGAATCCGCTCGTGTTCGAATGCAACGATGGCTATCTCAACGACATGCAGGCGCTCGCGATTCACGAAGCGCACTACACGAGCGCACTCGATGCGTGCAGTGTCGAGTTCGAGCGCGGCGCGGTCGGCGCCGGGCGGGGCATGTCGTGCTTCGAACTGAAGGGCGGCATGGGTTCGGCTTCGCGTGTGGTGCATATCGGCGGCGACGCTTATACGACGGGCGCGCTCGTGCTCGCCAATTTCGGCAAGCTGCAGCAATTGATTGTCGAAGGCGAAGCGCTCGGTCGCAAACTCCAATCGAGCGTCGATGAGAAGCCCGAGCAAGGATCGATCATCATGTTGATCGCCACCGATGCGCCGCTCGATGCACGTCAGCTGCGCCGTCTCGCGATGCGCGCCGCCGCCGGTCTCGCACGCACCGGATCGGTCTTCGGACACGGCAGCGGCGACATCTCGCTCGCCTTCACGACCGCGTACACCGTGCCGCACGATGCAGACTTCATCGCGATGCCGCCGCTCATCAACGACGCGCGTCTCGATCCGCTGTTTCAAGCCGCCGCCGATGCCACCGAACAGGCGATCCTCGATGCGCTTTACAGCGCGGAAACGGTCGCCGGGCGCAACGGTCATCGGCGCATCTCACTCAAGGACGCATTGAGAACACGACCATGAAAGTGCTGATCTCGGTGGATATCGAAGGCATCGCGGGCGTGTTTCATCCGGAGCAGACGCGCGCCGGCAACACGGAATACGAACAGGCGCGCCGCTGGATGTCGCGCGAAGCCGATGCGGCCGCGCAAGGTGCATTCGATGGCGGCGCGACGCAAGTCTGGATCAACGATTCGCATGGCGGCTTTCGCAATCTGATGCCCGATCTCATCGATCAACGCGCGCGGCTCGTGCTCGGCAAGCCGCGCACGCTCGGCATGATGGCGGGACTGGAAGCATCGCCGGAAATCGTGTTCATGATTGGCTATCACGCGCGCGCGCAAAGCCGCGGCATTCTCGCGCATACGATCAACAGCGCGGCCTTTGCGCGCGTCATGCTCGACGGCGAGGAAGTGGGCGAGGCCGGACTCTATGGGCGGCTTGCCGAGGAACGCGGCGCACGCGTCGCGCTGCTGACCGGCGACGACGTGTTCGGCGCCGAAACGCTGCCCGCATTCCCAGGCGCGCGCTTTCTCTGCGTGAAGACGGCGCACGGCTATTCGAGCGGTGTCACCGAAACGCCCGCCGCAGCGTGCGAGGCGATCCGGCTCGCCGCGCGCGAAACGATCGAAACGTCTTCCGGACATGCCCGCCGTCCGGCGATCACGGAACACCGCTGCGAGTTGCGCGCGCAAACGAGCGCATTCGCCGATCTCTTCTGCCAATGGCCGACGCTCGAACGCATCGATGCCGTGACGCTCGCTTTCGATGCGCCTTCGATGGAGCATGTCGTGCGGATACTCAATTGCCTTTCGGCAATGTCTTTCATGATACGGTGAGTGGTTGAACCAGGCGCTTCGAGTATCGTTAGAATGGCGTCTTTCGCGAGACCGCTCATGGTTTCGACTTGCTTGCAGACGACGCTCATGCATACCGTGAAGCTTGAACATAACGACGACGAAGTCCTCGATCCCGCCGATCCGCAACTTGTCGTGCGCGGCTCGCTCTTCATCGACGGTCACGATGCCGGTTGCTGGGAAGAGCGGCGCGACGGCACATGGGCGGCGCATGTGCGGCACAAGGGCGGCTGGATCGTCGAGACGAGCCGTGGCGCGCTGATCGAGCGGCTCGCCCGCGGGGCATAACGCAGTTTTCTTCGAACTGATTTAACACATTTCATGTATCTGTCGATCATCGCCGTGGGGCTCGGCGGCGGGCTGGGTTCGTTGCTCAGATGGGTCCTCGGCTTGCGCCTGAATGCGATTTTTCCGAATCTGCCGCTCGGCACCTTTGCGGCGAACGTCATTGCGGGCTACATCATCGGCGTAGCGGTCGCTTTTTTCGCGCGCTTTCCCGATATTTCGGTGGAATGGCGCCTGTTCATCATCACCGGATTGATGGGCGGCCTGTCCACGTTTTCCACGTTCTCGGCCGAAGTGGTCGCGCATCTGCAGCAAGGGCGGCTCGGCTGGGCGCTCGGGGAGATCGCGATTCACGTTGGCGCGTCGCTCGTGATGACCGCGCTCGGCATCGCGACGGTGGCCGTCGCTTCCTGAAGGACCCGATCGGCGGCGCGGCATCGGCATCCGTCTTTTTATCGATTTGAACGTTTGCGCGCGCCGATTCCGCTCATTCCCGTAAAGTTTTTTTTCCCGCGTTTTGAACGCTAGACCCTCGCTGCTTCGGCAGCGGTTTTTTCTTTTGACAGTAACGAAGGTGATGAAATGCCAGGCCTGCCGCTCATCGAAGTCAGACCGTATCGTGCGAGCGATCTCGACGGTGTAATCGATCTGTTCCAACGCGCCGTTCGCGAAACGGCATCGGCCGACTATAACGAAGCGCAGATCGCAGCCTGGTCGCAAGCCGATCGCGACGAATGGGAACTCGCGCGCTTGAGCCGCCCGACTTGGGTCGGACTTGTCGACGGCGAACTCGCGGGCTTCGCCGATCTCGAGAAGAACGGTCTCATCGACATGATGTTCGTCGATCCGATACATCAGCGCAAAAGCGTGGCGACGTCGCTGCTCGCGCGCATCGAGGCCGAAGCGGAGGTGCTCGGCCTGACGACGCTGCATACCTATTCGAGCGTCACGGGGCGGCCTTTCTTCGAATATTGCGGTTTCACGATGCTGCTGGCGCGCGCCGTCGTCGTGCGGCAGCAGCGCTTTGTCCAGTTCGTGATGGAGAAGGTGCTGGATCTGTGAAATCTGTATAGACAACACGCGTCGATCTTCCGGGACGAGCCTAGTGAAATCCCGGATAACCCCTTGTTTCGTCCTTTCTGCGCGATTAGACTTGAGTCTAACTTGTATAGACAGGACGAACCATGATCACGCTTACGCCCGGAAAACTGACGCTGCCGCAACTGCGCCGCATCGCGCGAGGCTCGGACCCGCTTCTGCTCGATCCGGCCAGCTTCGACGCGATCGATGCCAGCGCGCGCGCAGTCGCCGCGATCGCCGCGAAGGGCGATCCGGCTTACGGCATCAATACGGGCTTCGGGCGGCTCGCCAATACGCACATTCCGGCCGATCAGCTGGAATTGCTGCAAAAGAATCTCGTGCTGTCGCATGCGGTGGGCGTGGGCGAGCCGATGTCGCGTCCGGTCGTGCGGCTTTTGATGGCGCTCAAGCTGTCGAGTCTCGGGCGCGGCCATTCGGGCATCCGCCGCGAAGTCATCGACGCGCTCATCACGCTCTTCAACGCCGACGTCCTGCCGATCATCCCGATCAAGGGTTCGGTCGGCGCATCGGGCGACCTCGCGCCGCTCGCGCATATGTCGACGGTGCTGCTCGGCATCGGCGAAGTCACGATTCGCGGTGAGCGCGCCAGTGCGCTCGACGGTCTGGCGGTCGCGGGCCTCAAGCCGCTCACGCTGCAGGCGAAGGAAGGTCTCGCGCTGCTGAACGGCACGCAGGCGTCGGCGGCGCTCGCGCTTTACAACCTTTTCGCAATCGAAGATCTGTTTCGCACCGCGCTCGTCGCGGGCGCGCTGTCCGTCGATGCAGCCGCCGGCTCGGTCGTTCCGTTCGATGCGCGCATCCATGAACTGCGCGGTCATCGCGGGCAGATGGAAGCCGCATCGGCGTATCGCACGCTGCTGAAGGGCTCCGGCATCAATCTGTCGCACGCGGATTGCGACAAGGTGCAGGACCCGTACAGCCTGCGCTGCCAGCCGCAGGTGATGGGCGCGTGCCTCGACCAGATGCGCCACGCGGCGGATGTCCTGCTGATCGAATCGAACGCCGTCTCCGACAACCCGCTGATCTTCCCCGATACGGGCGAAGTGCTCTCGGGCGGTAACTTCCACGCGGAGCCGGTCGCGTTCGCCGCCGACAATCTCGCGCTCGCCGCAGCCGAAATCGGCGCGCTCGCGGAACGCCGCATCGCGCTTTTGATCGACGCGACGCTCTCGGGCCTGCCGCCGTTCCTGGTGCGCGATGGCGGCGTCAACTCCGGCTTCATGATCGCGCACGTGACGGCGGCCGCGCTCGCATCGGAGAACAAGACGCTCGCGCATCCGGCGTCGGTCGATTCGCTGCCGACGTCCGCGAATCAGGAAGATCACGTCTCGATGGCGACGTTCGCCGCGCGCAAGCTCGGCGACATCGCCAGCAACACCGCGAACATCCTCGCGATCGAACTGCTCGCGGCGGCGCAAGGCGTCGATCTGCGCGCGCCGCATCAGACGAGCGCGCCGCTCGCCGAAGTGATGAAGACGCTGCGCGCGCACGTGCCGCACTACGACCTCGACCATTACTTCGCGCCCGACATCGCCGCGATCGCGACGCTCGTGCAGCAAGGCGCGATCGCGCGGCACAGCCCGTTCTCGTTCGCGTCGGAACAAGCTGAATGAGCACGCCCGCGTATCAGGAGATCAAGGACTACATTCTCCAGCGCATTCATATCGGCGAGTGGAAGGAGGGCGACCAGGTGCCTTCCGAAAACGAGCTTGCGCGCGAATTCAAGGTCGCGCGCATGACCGTGAACCGCGCGCTGCGCGAACTGACCGCCGAACAGGTGCTGACGCGCGTGCAGGGCGCGGGCACCTTCGTCGCGCAGCCGAAATACGCGTCGACGCTCGTCGAGATTCGCAGCATTTCGGATGAAATCGTCGCGCGCGGTCACACGTATCGCGCGCAGGTGCTGCATTTGGGCGCGTCGATCGTCGATGAAGCGCTCGCCGCCGAAATGCATCTCGCGCTCGGCAGCCCGGTGTTTCATTCGCGCGTGCTGCATTTCGAAAACGACGAGCCGGTACAGATGGAAGAACGTTACGTGAATCCCGCGCTGGCGCCGGAATACGCGCGCCAGGATTTCACGACGATCACGCCGAACCAGTATCTGATGACCGCCGCGCCGCTGCAGCGCGTCGAGTATCGGATCGAGGCATCGGTGCCGTCGGCGGAAATTCGGCTCGCGCTCGCGATGGCCGAGCACGAGCCGTGTCTGCTGCTGCATCGGCGCACGTGGTCGCGCGATGCGGTGGCGTCGGTTGCGAATCTCTGGCATCCCGGCGACCGCTACCAATTCACCGGACACTTCTGAACGTGACGATCATTCGTGCCGATTCGCTGACGCCCACGCCGTGGAAGAACGGCGGCGGCATCACGCGCGAGATCGCGGCGGGGCCGCAGGGCGTGTCGCTCGATGCGTTCGCGTGGCGTCTGTCGCTCGCCGACGTCGCATCCGACGGCGCGTTCTCGAAGTTCGAGGGCGTCGATCGCGTGCTCGTGCTGCTCGACGGCGCGGGCATGCGTCTGACGGAAGCGCACGGCGACGTGCATGTTCTCGATGCGCCGCTCGCAATCGCGCGCTTTGCCGGCGAGACGCCGATTCACGCCACGCTCCTCGCCGGCCCGACGCGCGATTTCAACTTGATGGTGCGCCGCGATCGCGCGCGCGCAACGGTGAACGCCGGGCGCGCGTCATGCTCGCTCGCGTTCGAACACGACGTGACGTTTCTGTTCTGCGTGCAAGGGCGGCTCGACATCAAGTTCGCCGACGACACATGCCATACGCTCGAAGCAGGCGACACCTCGCGCATCGATGGCGCGAGCGCGCTCGAATGCGCTGTGCGGGATGGCGCATCGTGGCTGCATATCGGCATCGACATGATGTAGGCGCGCATCGACATAACAACGGAGACAAGCGATGAACGCATTCTTCGCGGAGCACGCGCGCCTCGCCGATGGCTGGCGTCGCGACGTGCTGCTCGAATGGGACGACGCCGGCACGCTCGTGCGCGTCACGCCGGACAGCGCGGCGCCCGCGGGCGTCGAGCGCGCGAAAGGACCGATCCTGCCCGGCATGCCGAATCTGCACTCGCACGCGTTCCAGCGTGCGATGGCGGGCCTCACCGAGTATCGCGCGAGCGTCGCCGATACGTTCTGGAGCTGGCGCGATCTCATGTATCGCTTCGCCGCGCGGATCGGCCCGGAATCGATCGCGGATATCGCGCACTGGCTTTACATCGAGATGCTGAAGGCGGGCTACACGTCGGTGTGCGAGTTTCACTACGTGCATCACGCGCCCGATGGCGCGCCGTACGCGAATCGCGCGGAACTCGCGGAGCGCGTCGTCGATGCGGCGGAGCGCGCGGGCATCGGCATGACGATGCTGCCGGTGCTCTACGAATACAGCGGCTTCGGCAAGAGCGCGCCGCGCGACGATCAGCGGCGCTTTCTCAATACGCCCGATTCGCTGCTCGGGCTCATCGACGCACTCGCGCGCTCGCGGCCCGAAAACGGCGCGCGGCGTTACGGCGTCGCGCCGCATTCGTTGCGCGCGGTGTCGGGCGAATCGCTCGCGGCGCTCATCGAGGGAATCGATGCGCGCTTTGAGCGCGCGCCGGTGCATATCCATATCGCCGAACAGATGGCCGAAGTGGACGCCTGCGTCGCGGCTACGGGGCATCGTCCGGTGGACTGGCTGCTCGAACATTTCAACGTCGATGAGCGCTGGTGCCTCGTGCACGCGACGCACGTCGATGCCCACGAATGCGCGCGTCTCGCGGCGAGCGGCGCGGTCGCGGGTCTGTGTCTCACGACCGAAGCGAATCTCGGCGACGGCGTGTTCCCGTCGCGCGATTATCTCGACGCGGGCGGGCGCATCGGCGTCGGGTCCGACAGTCATGTCGGCGTCGACTGGCGCTCGGAGCTGCGTCTGCTGGAATACGGGCAGCGCCTTTGCCGCCAGCAACGCAACGTGCTGGCGTCGCCGACGCAAAGCCGTCCGGCCGATCGTCTTTTCGATGCCGCGCTCGATGGCGGCGCGCACGCGACGGGACGCGCTGTCGGTGCGCTCGCGCAAGGCTTGCGCGCCGACTGGCTCGTGCTCGACGACGCGCATCCGGGCATCGGCGGACATGCGAGCGACGCGTGGATGTCGAGCGCGGTGTTTTGCGAGCATGGCGAGACGCCGATCCGCGATGTGTTCGTCTCCGGCCGCAAGGTGATCAACGCGCGCCGTCACGCCGACGAAGACGAAGCGCTCGCGCGTTATCGCGCCGCCTTGCGCGGCTTGCTGGATTGAGGTCTCACATGAACGGCTCTTCGATCTTCACGCTGGAACGCGGCAACGCGCCGCTCCTGATTTCGATTCCGCACCGCGGCACGCAGATTCCCTGCGCGCTCGCCGACGAGATGACGCCCGTCGCCAAGCTCACCGAGGATTGCGATTGGCATCTCGAACGCCTCTATGCGTTTGCGCGCGATCTGGGCGCATCGATCCTGACGCCGCACTACGCGCGCTATGTCGTCGATCTGAACCGCCCGCCCGACGACGCGAATCTCTATCCCGGCCGCGACACGACGGGGCTCTGTCCGGTCGATACCTTCGACAAGGCGCCGCTCTACAAGCCGGGCCACGAGCCGTCGCGCGATCAGATCGATGCGCGCCGCGCGATGTACTGGCAGCCGTATCACGATGCGCTCGCCGGCGAGCTCGATGCGCTGCGGCGGACGCACGGCCGCGTGCTGCTATGGGAAGCGCATTCGATCCGCTCGGTCGTGCCGCGCTTTTTCGATGGCCGCCTGACCGATTTCAACTTCGGCACGGCGGATGGCGCGTCGGCGGCGCCGGGGCTGGCGGAACGGCTTGCGAGCATCGTCGAGCGCGACGGCCGGTACACGACGGTGGCCAACGGGCGCTTCAAGGGCGGCTATATCACCCGGCGTTACGGGCGGCCCGAAGAGGGCGTTCACGCGGTTCAACTGGAGCTTACGCAGGTCAGCTACATGGAAGAAACGCCGCCATTCGCTTACGACGAAGCCAAGGCGAACGCGATCGAACCGCTGTTGCGCGAGCTCGTATCGGCCGCGCTTGCCTATGTGACCGCGGCTTTCTGACTGTCAGCCGGATGACGAATTGCTGGCGTCGGCGTAATGGCCGGATTCGCAGCGATCTCGCGTGCGCGCGGCGGACGCGAAAATTACGCTGTAAAAACAGTAACTTAAGCAGGGTCCGCCACGCGATCCCGCGCACGCCGCGCAACACGGAGCGAAACGCATTGTTGCGATCCGGACAATTATGTTTCCTTGAAATTGGGGTTTCCCCTAAGTCTGCGGCCTCCTACACTGTCTTCAAGCGAAACGAAATCAGAAAACGCTTAAAAGGCTTCCGATTCGGTTTCGATTTCAAACAAGACTACTGGAGGTTCATCATGATCAAGGCATTCGTTCCCGCACTCGTCGTCGCTGCTGCTTTGGCTGCCCCGACTTTCGCTTCGGCACAAAGCAATGCGCCGGTGACTCGCGCTCAAGTCCGCGCTGAACTGGTTCAACTGGAAAAGGCTGGCTACAACCCGTCGGAAGACCGCGTGAACTATCCGCAGAATCTGCAGGCCGCTCAAGCACGCGTGAACGCTGAAAATGGCGCGAACGCTTATGGTCCTTCGACCGCTGGCACTTCGCAATCGGGCGTAGCTGCTCCGGCCGCACGCGCCAACGTGTCGATGTCGGATCGCAACTCGGTCTACTTCGGTCACTAATCGAAGGTTGATGCAGCAGGGCAGTAGATGTGCTGAGCAGTAGCGGTTGAAGTAGCAGCAAGCATCAGAAAGTGCAGTACTTGCGAGAATGCAGTAGTAGTGCGTAGTAAAGCAGTACAGCAGCAAGAAGCAAGAAGCAAGAAGCAAGAAGCAAGAAGCAAGAAGCAAGCAGTGAACGCCGGCCGCCATCGAGCGGCCGGCGTTTTTTATTGCGCGTCGTCTTTCTCTTCGATGCGCGGCGACACCGCCCCGCACGCGCGAATCACGAGTCGCACGACTTCTTCCGTCTGTTCATCGAAGGCCTTGCGTGTGAGCGCGCGCTTGCCTTTCAACGCGCGTATCTGCGCATCGAAGTCGGCATAGTGCTGCGTGATCGCCCAGATCATGAACATGAACGTGTCCGGCTCGACCGGCGCGAGCAAGCCGCGCGCGATCCAGCTTTCGATGACGATGACGCGTGTATCGAGCCAGGGCTTCACGCGTTCGTTGAGAATGTCCTGCATGTGATGCGCGCCGTGGATGATCTCGCTCGCCCACACCTTCGAGCCGAGCGGCCTGCGTCGCGACAGGTCCATCTTTGCGCGCACATAGCCGCCGATCGCTTCCACGGGATCGTCGCTGCATTCGAAGGTGTCCGCCGCGCGATGCCAGTCCTCGAACAGATCTTCTAGCACGCGCCGATAGAGCGCGAGCTTTGTCGGAAAGTAGTAATGCAGGTTGGCCTTCGGCAAGCCGGCGCGTTCAGCGATCATCGCCGTGCTCGCGCCTTCGAGTCCTTTCTCCGCGAACACTTCCTCGGCGCAAGCGAGAAGCTGCGCTTCGTTGCTCTCGCGGATTTGCGCCTTGCTACGCCGTGAAGGCGGCGCAGTGTCTTCGTTTCCGGCGATGCCGTTCGCCGCGTCGTCGTATCTCATCGTCGAGTTCTTCATCGTCGAATTCTTCGGCCGTGTGCCGCATCGTGCCTGATTCGCGTCATTCGTGCCATTCGCATGTTTGGCGCTGCATCGCGTCGAAAAAGCCATTGCAACCAATAGCTGCCGATGCTGCATCGCAATGGCACGCTTATCGCTTTATTTGCTCGGTGTTTGCCCGCACACGAAAGACGTTGATTTGCTTATTTTAATCGGCTACAACCTGTCCAACTGGACAGGATTGAAGAGCGCTCGATTTATCGAAGAGGCGTGTCGTTCGCATCATTCATCGCATAAGAAAAACGTGCACCGGGCGCGTGCAGCATCGCACCGCAAACGTCCGGCATGCACGAAACGAAGTCACTCACATACGAAGTCCGATCGTAAGGAGCGAGGCGAATGAACGTCGTAACGGATGCAATCAGAGAAGCTGGTCTCGATACGTCCATCAAGGTGAACGGTCAGCGTCTATGGGACAGCCTGATGACGATGGCCAAAATCGGCGCGACACCGAAGGGCGGTGTCTGCCGTCTCGCGCTGACCGATCTCGATCGCGAAGGGCGCGATCTCATCGTGAGCTGGGCGAAGGCAGCGGGCTGCACGGTGAGCGTCGATCAGATGGGCAACGTGTTCATGCGCCGCGCAGGACGCAATCTCGACGCGCTGCCGGTGGTTACTGGCTCGCACGCGGATTCACAGCCTACGGGCGGGCGCTTCGACGGCATCTACGGCGTGCTTGGCGGACTCGAAGTGATCCGCTCGCTCAACGATCGCGGCATCGAAACCGAGCATCCGATCGAAGTCGTCATCTGGACCAACGAGGAAGGCTCGCGCTTCGCACCGGCGATGGTTGCGTCGGGCGTGTTCGCGGGCGTGTTCTCGCTCGATTACGGTCTGTCGCGCAAGGACGTCGATGGCAAGACGATCGGCGAAGAACTCGAGCGCATCGGTTATGCGGGCGATGTGCCGTGCGGCGGCCGCAAGCTGCACGCGGCGTTCGAGCTGCATATCGAGCAAGGGCCGATACTCGAGGCCGAAGACAAGACGATCGGCGTCGTCACCGATGCGCAAGGTCAGCGCTGGTACGAGATCACGCTGACGGGCCAGGAAGCCCACGCAGGCCCGACCCCGATGCCGCGCCGCAAGGATGCGCTCCTCGGCGCATCGCGCGTGGTCGATCTCGTGAACCGCATCGGCCTCGACAACGCGCCGCTCGGGTGCGCGACGGTCGGCATGATGCAAGTGCATCCGAACTCGCGCAACGTGATTCCGGGCCGCGTGTTCTTCACCGTCGATTTCCGTCATCCCGACGATGCCGTGCTCGCGCGCATGGATGCCGCGTTGCGCGAGGGCGTGGCACGCATCGCGGGAGAGATCGGTCTGGAGACCGCGCTCGAACAGATCTTCTACTACGAGCCCGTCAAGTTCGACGCCGCGTGCGTCGCTTCCGTGCGGGCGGCGGCGCAGCGCTTCGGCTATTCGCATCGCGACATGGTGTCGGGCGCGGGCCACGATGCGTGCTATCTCGCGCAGGTCGCGCCGACGTCGATGGTGTTCGTGCCGTGCGTCGATGGCATCAGCCACAACGAGATCGAAGACGCGACGCAGGAATGGATCGAGGCAGGCGCGAACGTGCTGCTGCACGCAATGCTGGAGCGCGCGTCGGAACCGGCTTCATAAGCGACGTTTTCTGTTGTTACGTTCAGCACTGTCCGCGTCGATCGAACGCGGACGGCGGGCACTCGTACGTCCTCACAAGGAACGCGCATGACCATGAAACCGACCGGCGATATCGCGAGCCATCGCCTCACGCAGGAACAGCTCGCATGCGAATTCGCGGATGTCGCGCCGCTTCTCGACGCCACCGCCGCCGCTGCCGCCGCGAGCCGCTGCCACTACTGCTACGACGCGCCGTGCGTCCAGGCATGTCCGACGAGCATCGACATTCCAGGCTTCATCCGCAAGATCGGCAACGGCAATCTGAAGGGCGCGGCCGTCGATATCCTGTCGGCAAATCCGCTCGGCGGAATGTGCGCGCGCGTGTGCCCGACGGAGATTCTTTGCGAGGGTAGTTGCGTACGCAACCATCAGGGCGACGAGCCGGTGAAGATCGGCGCGTTGCAGCGTCATGCGACCGATTGGGCGATGGCCAGAGGCGTCGCGTTATTCGAACGCGCGCCGGAAACCGGGCGCCGCATTGCGATCGTCGGTGCGGGACCGGCGGGACTCGCGTGTGCGTATCGGCTTGCGCTTGCGGGGCATCGCGCGGTGATCTTCGATGCGCGCGAGAAGCCAGGCGGACTCAACGAATACGGCATTGCTGCGTACAAGACCGTCGAGGATTATGCGCAGCGCGAAATCGAATGGCTGTATTCGATCGGCGGCATCGAGATCAACATAGGTCGGTCGCTCGGCCGCGACTTCACGCTCGACGGGTTGCGCAAGCAATACGACGCAGTGTTCATCGCGTTCGGCCTTGCTGGCGTGCGCGAGCTGGCGCTCGAAGGCGAAGCGCTCGAAGGCGTGATGAACGCGGTCGATTTCATCGAGCAAGTGCGCGAGGCAGATGATCTCGCGAGCGTGCCGGTCGGGCGGCGCGTCGTCGTGATCGGCGGCGGCAACACCGCGGTCGATGCGTGCGTTCAAAGCCGCAAACTTGGCGCGACGAACGTGACGATGGCGTATCGGCGGGGCGTCGAGAACATGAGCGCGACGTGGGCCGAACGTGAGTTCGCGCAGACGAACGGCGTGAGCATCGTCACGCACGCGAATCCGGTGCGATTGGTCGGCGATAACGGGCAGGTGACGGGCGTCGAGTTCGAACGCGGCGGCGAGCGCTTCGTGATCGAAGCGGACATGGTGCTGAAGGCGATCGGGCAAACGCTTGTTCCCGTCGGAATCGATCGCGAGTTATTGACGCTCGATGGCGGGCGCATCGTCACCGACGAGAACCGTCAGACGACGCTCGCGAAAGTCTGGGCCGGCGGCGATTGCGCGACCCATGAAGGACTCGATCTCACCGTGCAGGCCGTACAGGACGGCAAGCTGGCGGCCGCGTCCATCGACGCGTCGTTCGAACTGACTGCGATCAAAGCCGCCTGAGCCAAGAGGAGAACCACGAACATGGCCGATCTGACTTGCAACATCGCCGGCATCACGTCGCCGAATCCTTTCTGGCTCGCGTCCGCGCCGCCGACCGACAAAGCCTACAACGTCAACCGCGCTTTCGAAGCGGGCTGGGGCGGCGTCGTGTGGAAGACGCTCGGGCTCGATCCGCACGTCGTGAACGTGAGTTCGCGTTACGGCGCGGTGCAATGGAACGGACAAAGAATCGCAGGACTGAATAACATCGAACTGATTACGGACAGACCGCTCGACGTGAACTTGCGCGAGATCGAACAGGTGAAGCGCGACTGGCCCGACCGCGCGCTTATCGTCTCGTTGATGGTTCCGTGCAACGAGAAGGACTGGAAGTGGATTCTCACGCAAGTGGAAGACACGGGCGCAGATGCGGTGGAACTGAACTTCGGTTGTCCGCATGGCATGAGCGAACGCGGCATGGGCGCGGCCGTCGGACAAGTGCCTGAATACGTCGAGATGGTGACGCGCTGGGTGAAGGAAGGCACGAAGCTGCCGTGCCTCGTGAAGCTCACGCCGAACATCAGCGATATTCGCATGGGTTCGCGCGCCGCGTTCAAAGGCGGCGCCGATGGCGTGTCGCTCATCAACACGATCAACTCGATCGTTGCGGTCGATCTCGATCAGATGGCGCCGATGCCGACCGTCGACGGCAAGGGCACGCACGGCGGCTATTGTGGTCCCGCCGTGAAGCCGATCGCGCTGAACATGGTCGCCGAAATCGCGCGCGATCCGCAGACGCCGAATCTGCCTATCTCCGGCATCGGCGGCATTTCATCGTGGCGCGATGCGGCGGAATTCATGGTGCTTGGCGCGGGCAGCGTGCAGGTGTGCACGGCCGCGATGCACCACGGCTTTCGCATCGTGTCCGATCTCGCCGATGGCCTCTCGAACTGGATGGACGAGAAAGGCTACGCAACGCTCGATGACATTCGCGGGCGCGCCGTGCCGAACGTCACGGACTGGAAGCATCTCAATCTCAAGTACGACATCAAGGCGCGCATCGATCAGGACAAGTGCATCCAGTGCGGGCTGTGTCATATCGCTTGCGAGGACACATCGCATCAGGCGATCCTGAAGGAGAAGGACGGCAAGCGTCATTTCGAAGTGGTCGATTCGGAATGCGTCGGCTGCAATCTGTGCATGCACGTTTGTCCTGTCGAGCAGTGCATCACGATGGAACGCGTCGATGCGGGCGAATATGCGAACTGGACTACGCATCCGAACAATCCCGCGCGCATCGATGCGGAAGAACCCGCGAAAGCGGCATGAACATAGACATAACGTAGCGCTCGTCGTCGTTGAATCCCCATGATCAACCGCACACTCAACCGGAGTGCATCCGATGAATCAGACAGCGCATGACGTCGAGACGAGCAGCTTGTATAACGATGACCTCGCACCGACCGGCCCCGCACAGCGCACGTGGAAGTGGTATCACTTCGCGGCGCTGTGGGTCGGCATGGTGATGAACATTGCGTCATACATGCTGGCCGCGGGTCTCACGGACCAGGGCATGTCGCCGTGGCAGGCGGTGTTGACGGTTCTGCTCGGCAACATGATCGTGCTCGTGCCGATGTTGCTGATCGGCCATGCGGGCGCGAAGCACGGCATTCCGTATGCGGTACTCGTGCGCTCGTCGTTCGGCACGCAAGGCGCGAAGTTGCCGGCGCTGCTGCGTGCGATCGTCGCGTGCGGTTGGTACGGCATTCAGACGTGGCTGGGCGGCAGCGCCATCTATACGCTCTTGAATATCCTGACGGGAAACGCATTGCATGGCGCGGCGCTGCCGCTCATCGATATCTCGCTCGGACAACTTGCGTGCTTTCTCGTGTTCTGGGCCTTGCAGCTCTACTTCATCTGGCACGGCACCGATTCGATTCGCTGGCTCGAAAGCTGGTCTGCGCCGATCAAGGTTGTGATGTGCATCGCGCTCGTGTGGTGGGCGACGAGCAAGGCGGGCGGCATCGGTTCCATGCTTTCGGCGCCGTCGCAGTTCGTCGCGGGCGGCAAGAAGGAGGGGCTTTTCTGGGCTACGTTCTGGCCGGGGCTCACGGCGATGGTCGGCTTCTGGGCGACGCTCGCGCTGAACATTCCCGACTTCACGCGCTTCGCGCGCACGCAACGCGATCAGGTGATCGGGCAATCGATCGGCCTGCCTGTGCCGATGGCGCTGCTCTCGGTGATCTCGGTTGTCGTCACGTCGGCGACGGTCGTGATCTACGGCAAGGCGATCTGGGATCCGATCGATCTCACGAGCCGCATGACGGGCATCGGTGTGGGCGTGGCACTGATCATCCTCACGCTCGATACGATGTGCTGCAATCTGGCGGCCAATCTCGTTGGACCGGCTTACGATTTTTCGAGCCTTTGGCCGAAGGGGATTTCGTATCGCGCGGGCGGCATGATTACGGCGACGATAGCCATCGTCATGATGCCTTGGAAGATTCTCGCGACTACGCAGGGTTACATCTTCACGTGGCTCGTGGGCTATTCGGCGCTGCTCGGTCCGGTCGCGGGCATTCTGATGGTCGATTACTTTTTGATTCGCGGCACGCGGCTCGATCAGCGCGAACTCTTCGATGAAGACGGTGAGTATTCGTATAGCGGCGGATGGAATGTGGCGGCGGTGGTGGCGCTTTTGGTCGGCGTGCTGCCGAATCTGCCGGGTTTTTTGCACACTGCGTTTCCGGGTTCCTTTCCTAACGTGCCCGCGTTTTTCAATACGCTCTATACGTATGCGTGGTTCGTTGGTCTCGTGCTGGCTGCCGTTGTGTATGGATCGTGGATGAAGTTGCGCGGTGGCGCGCGGGCCAGGGTTTTGAGTGCTTGAGTTTTTTGCTTTCGCTTTCGCTTTTGCTTTCGCTTTTGCTTTCGCTTCGCCGGATCCCGTTTTCTTGGTGGTCTATGAGCGTTGCCCCTGTGCGGGGCGGCAGTCACTTTCTTTGCTGCTGCAAAGAAAGCAACTGTATTGAGCGTCAAGGGTTGAGTTGGTAAGGATCATGGTTTTGGGGGATTCCAAGTTGTGCCGTCGCGCATCATGGCGTTGAGCTGG
>NZ_JALQDN010000049.1:0-83652 GCF_023631205.1 Caballeronia sp. NCF2
GCTGTGAGCCCATGTAACACAAACGGGCTACCGCTTCGAGCGAACGGGAGAGATCAGCTTCCGGACGCCAGATTCAATATACAAGTAACCAAAGAAAGCAGCTTCCGATACGCCCGCGGTCACACGCAATTTGGGTAGTTCTCTCGTTGCAGATGGCACTCGCCTAAAGAGTGCCATCGAAGGACTAACCGGGCTTGGATCGCGCACGGTCTGACAAGCTAGTTTTCCAAGGGCGCTGGATCAGCACGAAACAGCTTCGGCACAGCGCTACGCGCTGCCGCCGGGTCTGCAAGGGAAACCAACGTGAGGAACACGCGGCGTGGTCAGAGGGAAGGGTAAGTAGAGAAGCACTCGCGGACCCGATTGGCCGTTCGGCCGCGAAGCGGGCTGGAGCTATTTGGTGCTGAACCAGTTTGTTGTGTGGTGCGATGACACAGACCGTGCGCGAGCCAAGCCCGATGGGGCCTATGAGGGCACTCTTTAGGCAGCCCACGATGGACGAGAGGACTACCCAAATTGCGTGTGACCGCGGGCGTATCGGGAGCTGCTTTCTTTGCTTACTTTCTTTGCAGCAGCAAAGAAAGTGAGTGCCGCCCCGCACAGGGGCAGTGCTAATAGACCGACACGAACAAAGGATTTCACGAGAGCGGAAGCGAACAAGCAACGCAACGCAACGCAACGCAACGACAACCCCCGGAGGGACACTTCAATGCCAACATTGATCCGCGGCGGCACCATCATCGACGCTGACCGCACCTACCGCGCCGATATTCTCTGCGCAGACCCGCAAGCCGGTGGCACGATCCTGGCGATAGGCCTCGACATAGAGGCACCGGCCGATACGCACACCATAGACGCCGGCGGTCAGTACGTCATGCCGGGCGGCATCGATCCGCACACGCACATGGAACTGCCCTTCATGGGCACCACCGCGAGCGACGATTTCTATACCGGCACCGCAGCGGGATTGTCAGGCGGCACGACGAGTATCATCGACTTCGTGATTCCGAGCCCGAAGCAACCACTCATGGATGCGTTCAAAGAATGGCGCGGCTGGGCTGAGAAAGCATCGGCGGACTACGGCTTTCACGTCGCGGTGACGTGGTGGGACGAGTCGGTGCATCGCGACATGGGCCTGCTCGTTCACGAACACGGTGTGTCGAGCTTCAAGCACTTCATGGCCTACAAAAACGCAATCATGGCCGACGACGAAGTGCTCGTGAACAGCTTCACGCGCTCGCTTGAACTCGGCGCGCTGCCGACCGTGCACGCGGAAAACGGCGAGCTCGTCTTTCAGTTGCAGAAGCAACTACTTGCGAAAGGCTTCAGGGGACCGGAGGCGCATCCGTTGTCGCGTCCGCCCGAAGTGGAAGGCGAGGCGGCCAATCGCGCGATCCGCATCGCGCAAGTGCTCGGCGTGCCGCTCTATATCGTGCATGTGTCGGCGAAAGATGCAGTCGATGTCATCGCCAAGGCGCGCAACGAAGGACTGCGCGTATTCGGTGAAGTGTTGCCGGGCCATCTGGTGATCGATGAATCGGTGTATCGCGATCCCGACTGGACGCGCGCCGCCGCGCACGTGATGAGCCCGCCGTTTCGCACGAGCGAGCACCGCGAAGCATTGTGGCACGGGCTGCAATCGGGACAGCTTCATACGACGGCGACGGATCATTGCGTGTTCTGCGCATCGCAGAAGGCGATGGGCCGCGAGGACTTCACGAAGATCCCCAACGGTTGCGGCGGCGTGGAAGATCGCATGTCGGTGCTGTGGCATCACGGCGTCAACATGGGACGTCTCACGCCGAACGAATTCGTGCGCGTGACATCGACGAACGCGGCGCAAATCTTCAATCTCTATCCGCGAAAGGGGGCGGTGCAGATAGGCGCGGACGCAGATCTCGTCGTATGGGATCCGAACGCGACCCGCACGATCTCCGTAAAGGCGCATCATCAAAAGGTCGATTTCAACGTCTTCGAAGGCATGCAAGTGCAGGGCGTCGCGACGCACACGCTCACGCGCGGCGCGCTCGCGTGGACCGACGGCGATCTGCGCGCGGAACGCGGCGCGGGACAGTATCTGAAGCGTCCGCCGAACGCGTCGTACTTCGAGGCGGCGCGCGTCGCCAACAAGCTGAAGGAACCGCATCCCGTGAATCGCGCTGAGTCGGCTTGATTTGCGCATCGGTCGACGAAGCTCCGCGTTGCATTCGACGCGGAGTTTTGTCACGTTTCGCGGCGTGGTCACGCGCCTGCAAGCATAATCCGGCAGGCTATCGATTTTTTGCGCCGCCCGATCATGCCGATGAAAATCACAAAGAAGCTACGCCGCCTCGCCGCGCCAGGTTTGCTCTGTCTGCCGCTCGCGTGCGCGGCAAATCCCAACGCGCTGTGGGAAATCGTCCACGACTACTGCGAGCCCGCCGCCGAGGGCGCGCAGGTCCGGCAGAAATGCGCGGACGTGAATCTGGCGGGCGGCTATGCGGTGCTGAAGGATATCGTCGGCGCCGCGCAGTATCTGCTGATTCCGACCGCGCGCGTGAGCGGCATCGAAAGTCCCGAACTGCTCGAGCCCCACGCGCCGAAATACTTTCGCGACGCATGGAATGCGCGCGGCTATGTCTTTCGCGCGTTGCGCCGGACGCTGCCGCGCGACGAAATTTCGCTCGCGATCAACTCGGCAAGCGGGCGCACGCAGAATCAATTGCACATTCATATCGACTGTCTCGCGTCGGATGTCGCCCAGACGCTGCGCGAACTGGGACCGGGCATCGGCACGGCGTGGAAGCCGCTGCCGGTGAGATTGCGCGGCCATGTGTACAGCGCGATGCGTATCGATGATGCTGATCTCGCGCATACGGATCCCTTCAAGCTCGTCGCGCCCTATGCCGCAAGCCGCGGCCAGACCATGGGCGAACAGACGCTGCTGCTCGTCGGCGCCGTGCGTGGCGATGGCGTGCATGCGTTCTTTCTTCTCAACGATCACGTTCAGCCAGGCAACTGGGCGTCATCCGAAGAGCTGCAGGATCATACGTGCTCGTTGGCCAATCGGTCTATAGAAAAGCCGTGAGGTTTTCAGAAGAATGAAGTGACGCAAATCGTTCGGAGTTCGGATGAATCGCAATCCGCAAATCAGAACTTTCGCGCCTTGTCACTTCTACTTCTGGGAACCACAATGAATGCACTTCGACATCACCTTTGACCCGTTGAAGGACGCGATCAATCGGCTTCAGCATGGTGTGTCGCTGGAGCTTGCGAGGGAGATTGCGTGGGACGATGTCGCGCCGAAGGTTGATGGTCGTCGCGACTATGGAGAGGTACGCGAAGTCAATTTCGCGCCCATTCGAGGCTTCATGTTTTGCGTAGTGTTCACGCAGAGAAGCGAAACGCGGCGCATCATCAGTTTGCGCCGCGCCAACAGAAGAGAGATAAATCGGTATGCAACAAACGTATAAAGGGTTCATCCTTCCTACGCCCGAGGAAGAGGCGGCGATTCAGCGCGGCATCGAACTCGATCCGGATACGTGGAATCTGTCCTACGAAGAGTTTGAGCGACTGGAATCATCCGCCGCTTATCATCGTCGGCAGTCGATGTCTGGCGAGCTTCCGGCCGCATGACCCTCACCCCGCGTCGCGCGTGTTCATCCGATGCGCAAACACACGCGGCGCAATCCCTTCGACACGCGCTTCCGGCAACACGCGCTTCAACGTTCGCAAGGTGAACGCAAGGTCTTCGCTAGCAGTATCGAATTCGAGCCGCAGTTCGCAACCTTCACGCTGCGCCTGACTCACGTAGATGCCAAGCGGCGAATGAAACAACGCGCGTATGCGTTCCCGCGACGCTTCGCTATCCGCGAAATGCGCAAGCGCCAGAACCCGCACACGTTGACATGCACCTAACCCATCATCCTGCAATTTTCGACGGCTGACCGCCCACGCAAGCGACATATCCATGGCCGTTGCTCCATCACGTTTCCCTTGTGTAGAAGGATAGGGCGGCTCGCGTCAACGTCGCGCAAAGACACGTGCGCCGCGTGTAAAAAACGTATCAATCGAAGCCATGAAAGACCGCATCGTCCGGACCGATGGAAGCAGGCGACTTCCATGCCGCATCGCGCATCGAGTGACGCACCTGATGCTCGACGCCGAGCAGCACCGCGAAAATCGCCATGCGAACCGCAATGCCGTTGTCGGTCTGACGGAAGATCGCGAGGCGCGAGTCGTGATTCAGATCGGTGGCGAGATCGTTCGCACCGGGGCGGCTGTCGCGCGGCAGCGGATGCATGATGAGCGTGTCGCGTCCGCATACATCGTCGACGAGCGCCTGGTTGATCTGGAAATCCGGCGTATAGCCTTCGATGGACTCATCGGCGAAACGCTCTTTCTGGATGCGCGTCGCGTAGACCACGTCGGCGCCCGCGAGTCCCGCGCGCAAGTCGCTCGTCTGTTCGATCACATGATCGCCGCGCGCGATGCGCTCGATGATATGCGCCGGCATCTCCAGCGAACCCGGCGACACGAGCGTGAACTTCAGCCCCTTGTAAAGCGAGAGCAGCTTGGCGAGCGAATGCACGGTGCGGCCGTACTTGAGATCGCCGACCATCGCGATATGCGCCCCATCGACGATCTTTCCGAGACGCGAAAACTCGCGCTGGATCGTATACAGATCGAGCAGCGCCTGACTCGGATGCTCGCCGGGGCCGTCGCCGGCATTGATGACGGGAATGTTCGTCGCGCGCGCGAATTCCGCGACGGAGCCCTGCTCCGGATGCCGCACGACAATCGCGTCGGCGTATCCGCTGATGACGCGGCTCGTGTCGTAGATCGACTCGCCTTTCGCCATCGAGGAAAAGGTGAAGCCGGTCGTGTCGCACACGGAGCCGCCGAGGCGCGCGAACGCCGCGCCGAAACTCACGCGCGTGCGCGTGCTGGCCTCGAAGAACAGATTTGCAAGCACCGCGCCTTCGAGCACGCGCGTGATTTTCTTGCGCCGCGCGATGGGCTGCATCATGTCGGCCGTGCGGAACAGCGCTTCAGCCGAGTCGCGCGAAAACTGGTCGATCGAAAGCAATTGCGGCCGGCCTTCGAAGTCGATGGCCAAATGTGCGCTTTGCGTATATGGGCCACCTTCCGGCAAACCGCCGAGAATCTCGCCGACATAGCGCGCGGCGATCTCCGGCATCGCGCGCGACTCCGGCGATTCGTCCGGCAGCAACCATGTGTCCAACGCACGCCGCGACACGCCGATGCGCGATGCGAACGCGTCGCGCGTCATGTTCAGACGCCGCATCGCATCGCGAAGAATCGTCTGCTGCTGAAGTTCCTGAGTCACCGTCACCGCTCCCGAAATATACGCGGTGCGTATATTAGGTCACTCGCCGATCAGATGCAAGACGAGTTCGCGCTGATGCTGCGCCGTCCGGTGCTCGAACACGTAGATGCCCTGCCAAGTGCCGAGCACCATCCGGCCAGCCTCGACGGGAATCGAAAGCTGCACCGTGGTCAGCGCGGTGCGCAGATGCGCGGGCATGTCGTCGGGGCCTTCGGTGTCGTGCACGTAGCGGCCGGGCGCTTCGGGCGCGACCGACTCGAAATAGCGTTCGAGATCCACGCGCACGTCGGGGTCGGCGTTCTCCTGAATCAGCAACGATGCCGACGTATGCCGGCAAAACAGCGTGAGCACGCCAGTGCGGATGTCCTGAAGGTCGATCCAGTGATCGACGTCGCGGGTGACTTCGTGCAGGCCGCGCGAGCCTGTCGCGACCGTCAGATGGTGGAGTGCCTGTTTCATGTCGGTCTCGGTGCGAGGAATGGGCGGTGCGCCACATCGTGAGTTTACCGACTTCCCGCGTGGCGTTCGATTCGACGCGATGAACTATGCTGTCTGGACGATGGCTCCACGAAAGGCGCGCACGATGACACGAAACGCGGCTTACGGAACGCTCGCGCTGGCGGCTGTGCTCGCCGCGGCCCCGTACGGGACACACGCCGAAGAAAGGCGCGAGAACCGCGGCAACGATCCGTTTCTGCACGTTTCGAGCGCCATCGCCGATTGCGCCGCTCCGCGCGGCCCGTTCGAAACGCATCAGGAATGGCTCGACGAAGCGCATTACCGCATCGAACGCGGCAATAGCTGCTGGATCGCGGGGCGCTGCCGGCTCGCCAACAGCTACGACTACGACAAGGAAATCGCCGAAAGCGTGACGCGGCGCCTGAATTCGCTCAACGCCTCGCTGCAGTGGCGCGAGAAAACGAGTTTGTGGCTCACGTTGCAGCGCCGCTTCATCTATCTCGACGGCTGCGTGTCGGGCGACTTCGACACGGCGCGCTTCGTGAAAGAGCTCGGCGAAACGGCCGATGTCGAAAAGGTCATCGACCGAACGACGCGCCGGCCGTGATCTCGCAATTGACCTAAGCTAAAAGAGAGACCAAACACGAGGAACCGCCGCGCATATGCGCGTCCGGCTTTCGCCGATGAAAACGAACTTCGCTGACTGGCTGTGCAGACGCGTGCGCCACGCGCTGCTGCTGATGGCGTTCGCCCTCGTGCCGATGAGCGCCGTAGCCGCCGTGGCGGCGCCCGTCGTCGTGATTCCGCTGAAGGGCGCGATCGGGCCGGCGAGCGCGGATTACGTCGTGCGCTCGCTCGCCCGCGCCGCAGACGAGCACGCGCAACTCGTCGTGCTCGAACTCGACACGCCCGGCGGCCTCGATCTCTCGATGCGCTCGATCATTCAGGCGATGCTCGCGTCGCCGGTGCCGGTCGCCGCGTTCATCGCGCCGAGCGGGGCGCGCGCTGCGAGCGCGGGCACGTACATCACGTACGCGAGCCATATCGCCGCGATGGCGCCCGGCACGAATCTGGGCGCGGCGTCGCCGGTGCAGCTTGGCATCGGCGGATCGGAGCGCGAGGGCAAGGCGGCGTCAAACGCAGACGCGCAATCGACCGAAACGCGCAAGCAGATGCAGGACGCCGCCGCCTACATCCGCGGCCTCGCGCAACTGCGCGGACGCAACGTGCAATGGGCCGAGCGCGCGGTGCGCGAGGCGGTCGCGTTATCGGCGACGGAAGCGCTGGAGCAGGAGGTCATCGACGTGACCGCCAACGACGTTCCCGACCTGCTCGCGAAACTCGACGGCCGTCATGTCAAAACCGCGAGCGGCGATCGCGTTCTCGCGACGAAACAGGCGCCGCTCGTCGTGCTGCAACCCGACTGGCGCAGCCGCTTTCTCGCGACGATCACCGACCCGAGCGTCGCGCTCATCCTGATGATGATCGGCATGTACGGCCTCTTCTTCGAGTTCGCGAATCCGGGCATGGTGCTGCCGGGCGTCGCGGGCGCGATCTGCCTGCTCGTCGGATTGTTCGCTTTGCAACTATTGCCGATCAGTTTCGTCGGACTCGGATTGATCGTGCTCGGCATGGGCTTTCTCGTCGCGGAAATGTTTCTGCCGACATTCGGCTCGCTCGGCATCGGCGGAATCATCGCGTTCGCGATCGGCGCGCTCATGCTGATCGATACCGACGTTCCCGGCTTCGGCATTCCGGTCGGGCTCGTTGCCGGGCTCGCGCTCTTCACGGCGCTCTTCGTGTTCACCGTGTCGGGCGTCGCGTTGAAAGCGCGCAAGCGGCCCGTCGTGAGCGGCGGCGAAGCGATGCTCGGCACCATCGGCGTGATGCTGGCGCACGAATCCGGCAGCGGTTGGGCGCGCGTGCAGGGCGAACGCTGGCGCGTGCAGGCGGACGCGCCGCGAGCGTTGCCGCAAGAAGGCGCGCGCGTGCGGGTGATTTCGCGCCACGGTCTCACGCTGACCGTCGAGCCGCTCGAAGGCGAACGCGAGGCGGGCCATTCCTGAACACATCGACAACGAGGCTTGAAAAATGGGGCTTACCTTCGGTTTCAGCGGCATTGTCATTGCGTTCGTCATCTTCATCGTCGCGTCGGCGGTGCGTATTTTTCGCGAGTACGAGCGCGGCGTCGTGTTCATGCTCGGGCGCTTCTGGAAGGTGAAAGGGCCGGGGCTCGTGCTCATCATTCCGGTCGTGCAGCAGGTCGTGCGAATGGACTTGCGCACCGTCGTGTTCGACGTGCCGCCGCAGGACGTCATCACGCGCGACAACGTGTCGGTGAAGGTGAATGCGGTCGTGTACTTTCGCGTCGTCGATCCGGAGAAGGCGGTGATTCAGGTCGCGCGTTTTCTCGAAGCAACGAGCCAGCTCGCACAAACGACGTTGCGCGCGATTCTCGGCAAGCACGAGCTCGACGAGTTGCTGTCCGAGCGCGAGCGCCTCAATACCGACATCCAGCGCGTGCTCGATTCGCAGACGGACGCATGGGGCATCAAGGTATCGAACGTCGAGATCAAGGACGTCGACATCAACGAAACGATGATCCGCGCGATCGCCCGCCAGGCCGAAGCGGAGCGCGAGCGGCGCGCGAAGATCATCCATGCGGAAGGCGAGTTGCAGGCATCGGAGAAGCTGCTGCAAGCGGCGCAGATGCTCGCGCAGCAGCCGCAGGCGATGCAGTTGCGCTATCTGCAAACGCTCACGTCGATCGCCGGCGACAAGAACTCGACGATCGTCTTTCCGGTGCCGGTCGATCTCGTGAGTTCCGTCATCGACCGGCTGACCAAAGGCTCGACGCAAACTTAGACGAGAGCAGGGAAGTCGATCACCGTGTCGTTCACGCGGTTCACGAGGTTCGTGAAATTGATGACGCTCATCGCAAACAGCGTGTCGATGACTTGCGCTTCCGAATAGCCCGCTTCGCGCACTTCGGTAAGACGCGCCGCGTCGATCGTGCCGGTCGTGCCCGCGACATGCCGCACGAAGCGCACGAGCGCATCGCGCTTTGCATTGCCGGTCGCTTCGCCCGCGCGAATTTGCTGCGTTTCCTTCTGCGACAGCCCGACCATCTTGCCGACGAGCGTATGCGCGGCGGCACAGTAATCACAGCCCGCGAGTTCGCTGACGGCGAGCTTGATCGCTTCGACATCGGCCTTGTCGAGGCTGCTCTTCGCGAGAATCGCATCGCCGTTGAGCGCTGCGCCGAGCGCGGCCGGGCTATGCGTGCCGATGGTCGCGTAAGCGTTCGGCACCTTGCCCGCGGCCTTCTTGATCGCGGCGAAAAGATCGGCGGTGACGCCCGTTGCTTCGTTGACGTTGATTTGGGAAAGACGTGACATGGTGTGCTCCTTCGTTCGGTGGTTGGCCATGTGGATGGCATGGGTTGAACTTTAGGCGCGTGCGTCTTTCGCGTGAATGCTCGCGCGGCTCGTAAAACCGCGCGATCGTCTCATCGTGCGAATGCGGCGGCTTCGTGCCATGATCGGGGCTTCCGCACGCATCGCGAACGCGCACATGGACTATCTGACGAGCCTGAAGGTGTTTTGCACGGTGGTCGAAGCGAAGAGCTTCGCGCGTGCGGCCGACATACTCGGCTTGTCGCCGCCCGTCGTATCGCGTGCCATCGCCGGCCTCGAAGACCGCCTCGGCAGCCGGCTCTTCAATCGCACGACGCGGCAGATCTCGCTGACGGAAACCGCCGAGCGCTTCTTCGCCGACTGCTCGCGTCTGCTCGACGAATTGCAGGCGATGGAAGAGCGCGCGTCGAACCGCGCGAGCGAAGCGACCGGCCTGTTGCGGCTCGTCTCGCACACGACCGTGATGATGAGCCGCTACGCGCCGCTCGTCGCGAGCTTCAGGCGCGCGCATCCGCATGTGCGCCTCGACGTGACGCTGACGGAGCGACCCATCGATCTCGTCGGCGAAGGCTACGATCTCGCCATCGTGCTGCCTTTCATGCTATCGACCGATACCGCCGTCACGCGCCTGCTGGAAACCATTCCGCTCGTGCTCGTCGCGAGCCCCGCGTATCTCGCGCAACGTCCCGCGCCGCGCCATCCGTCCGAACTCGCCGATCATGTGTTCGTGCCGATGTCGCCGTCGATCCGCAAGCCGGCGCTCACGTTCCGCATCGGCGGCGAGGAACTGCGCGTGCCGCTCAGTCACGACATCACGTCGAACAGTGCGGTGTTCAATCGCGAGATGGCCTTGCAGGGCTTCGGCATCGGCGTGTTGCCGACGGCGCTCGTGGCCGACGAGGTCGCGTCGGGGCGGCTCGTCACGCTGCTCGACGCCTACGAGCGCGTCGATTCCGCGATCGAAATCCGGATCGCGTACAGCACGCGCGCGCTGTTGCCGGCCAAGGTGCGCGCGTTCGTCGAGCATGCCGTGCGCTTCTGCGCCGACGAGAGCCTGCGTCCCGACGCGCCGGCAAACCGTCTTCGCGCCTTGTAGCACAAGGCTCGGCGCGATTCTTTCCGTCTGCGTCATTCATTCATGCGCGCCGTGACGGTTGACTTGGTGCATATGCACAACTAGTCTTCCGGGCTATGACGGGCAATGGATTCAGGCCTTCCTTCAAACTTAATTGTGCATATGCACTTATCGCAAATGACGACTCCTACGACGAATATTCCTTCGGTAGCGGCGCCGGCGCTCGCGCGGCCCACGCGCAAGATTCCCTGGATGCTGCTCGCGCTTGGCCTGGTCGGGCTCGTGCTGATCGCGGCGGCGACGTACTGGGCGCTCGTGCTGCGCTTCATTCAGACGACCGACGATGCCTACGTCGGCGGCGATGTCACCGTGCTCGCGCCGAAGGTGAACGGTTTCGTCACCGACGTGCTCGTGCAGGACAATCAGCCCGTTAAGGCGGGGCAAGTGCTGATCCGCCTCGACGCCCGCGACTACGATGCGCGCCTCGCTCAAGCCGACGCCGAATTGTCGGGCGCGCGCGCGGCGGTGGTCGAGTTGCAGGCGAAGGACGCGCTGCAGGCGGCCGTCATCAACCAGCAGCAGGCGGAAGTGCGCGCGTCGTCGGCGGAACTCACGCGCACCGGGCAGGACCGTTCGCGCTATCGCCAACTCGTGAAGGACGATGCGGTGTCGAACCAGATCGTCGAGCGCGCGGACGCGGACTACACGAAGGCGCAGGCGGCGGTGGATCGCAGCGGCGCGTCGCTCGTCGCGGCCAAGCGTCAGTTGAGCGTGATCGAAGCGCAGATCGCCGATGCGCAGGCGCGCGTCGCGACAGCGGAAGCGGCACGTCGTGTCGCGGAGCTGAACGTCGAATACACGACGATCCGCTCGCCGGTCGATGGCTATGTCGGCAATCGCACGGCGCGCGTGGGCGTGCTCGCGAACGTGGGCACATCGCTGCTGACCATCGTTCCGTCGACGGGCCTTTGGGTCGATGCGAACTTCAAGGAAGATCAGTTGAAGAAGATGCGCGCGGGCGACGAAGCCGACGTCGAACTCGACGCATCGAGCGTGCCGCTCACCGGTCACGTCGAAAGTCTCGCGCCCGCGACCGGCGCGACCTTCAGCGTGCTGCCCGCCGAGAACGCGACGGGCAACTTCACGAAGATCGTGCAGCGGGTGCCGGTTCGCATCCGCCTCGATGTGCCGAAGGGCATGGAAACGGTGCTGCGTCCGGGCTTGTCGGCGACGGTGAAGGTGCATCTCGCGAAGCAGTCGAACGGCTGAGGAGCGCGGCGATGACACACACCATTCCTTCCGATCCCGCGAGCCAGCCGATACGGCAACGCGTGTTCGCCTTCGCGCTGATGTGCCTCGGCTTCTTCATGGCGACGCTCGATATCCAGATCGTCGCGTCGTCGCTCAAGGATATCGGCGGCGGATTGTCGGCGAGCCAGGACGAGCTGTCGTGGGTGCAGACGTCGTATCTGATCGCCGAAATTCTGGTCATTCCGATGTCGGGCTGGCTCTCGAAAGTGTTCTCCACGCGCTGGCTGTTCGTCGCATCGGCAATCGGCTTCACGCTCACGAGCATGTTGTGCGGCATGGCGTGGGACATCAATTCGATGATCCTCTTTCGCGGACTGCAAGGCGCGCTCGGCGCCGCGATGATCCCGACCGTCTTCACGACCGCCTTCGTGCTGTTCCCCGGCAAGCAGCGATTGATTGCATCTACAACTATCGGCGCGCTGGCGTCGCTCGCGCCCGCAGTCGGACCGGTGATCGGCGGATGGATCACCGATCAATGGTCGTGGCACTGGCTCTTCTATCTGAACGTGGTGCCGGGTCTCGTCGTCGGGTTGCTCGTGCCGAAGTACGTGCACGTCGACGAGCCCAATGTTTCGCTGCTGAAGAAGGGCGATTACATCGGCATCGTGCTGATGTCGGGCTTTCTCGGCTGTCTGGAATACGTGCTCGAAGAAGGGCCGCGCAAGAACTGGTTCGGCGACGACGTCATCATCGTCTGTGCGTGGATTTCGGGGATCTGCGGCTTCCTGTTCCTCGTGCATGCGTTCACGGCGAAGGATCCGATCGTCGATCTGCGTGCGCTCGCGGTGCGCAACTTCGCGATCGGCAGTCTGCTTTCGTTCGTGACGGGCATCGGCATCTTCGTGTCGGTGTTTCTGACGCCCGTGTTCCTCGCGCGCGTGCGTGGCTTCGAATCGCTGCATACGGGTCTCGCGCTGCTTTCCGTCGGCTGTTTTCAACTGCTTTCCATCGGCGTGTACGGGTTCGCGTCGCGCTTCATCGACATGCGCGTGCTGCTCGCATTCGGTCTGATCTGCTTCGGCGCGGGCTGTTACTTCTATACGCCGCTGACGCACGACTGGGGCTGGCAACAGTTCCTGCTGCCGCAGGCGCTGCGCGGCATCGGCCAGCAATTCGCGGTACCGCCCATCGTGACGATGGCGCTCGGTTCGCTTCCGCCATCGCGGCTCAAATCGGCGAGCGGGCTGTTCAATCTGATGCGCAATCTCGGCGGCGCAATCGGCATCGCGGTGAGCGCGACGATGCTCAACGATCGCCTCAATCTGCATTACCTGCATCTGAACGAGAGCGTGACGATTGGTCGGCCGGTCGTCGACGACATGATCGCGCGCAGTTCGGCGCATCTCGCTTCCGTCGCCGGCGATGCGTTGAACGCGTCGCAAGCGGGGCTGGCATCGCTGCACGCGCTCGTGATGCGCGAGGCGCTCGTGCTGACCTTCGCCGATTGCTTCTACGTGCTCGCGCTGTGTTTCCTCTTCGGCCTGATGACGGTGATGTTCGCCAAGCCGATCACGAGCGCGCCGCCTTCGTCCGACGCGCATTGAACCGGGCCTTATCTGGATGCTTCGATCATGAAGAAACTTCTCGTCGCAATACTTTCCGGCGTGACCGCGCTGACGCTCGCCGCGTGCGCGGTGCAGCCCGCCACGCACGCCGATCTTCCCGCGACGGTCAACGCGACCGCGCCCACGGACTGGAGCGTCGATGTGCCGAGACAGGCCGTCGATCCCGCTGCATGGTGGAATCAGTTCAACGATCCGGTGATGCATGAACTCGTCGCGTCGGTGCTGAACGATAACCTCGATGTTCAAGCCGCCGTCGAGCGCGTGAAGCAGGCGCAAGCGCTCACGACGCAACGCCGCGCGGCCTTGCTCCCGCAACTGGATGCGAGCGCGGGCGGCGCGTACACGCGGCAGAACACGCCGCCGCCGCTCGGCTATGTGAAGCAGGCGGGCTTCGGCCTCGCGCTGAGCTGGACGCCGGACGTGTTCGGCGGCGAGCGGCTGGAACTGCTGGCATCGCAGGCGCAGCTCGTCGGCCGCGAACACGCCGCGGATCAGATCAGGCTCGCGCTCGCCGCGGATACGGCCGCTGCGTATGTCGACCTTCGCTGGGCGCAGGCGGAATCGAAGATCCTGCAAGACAATCTGCAGATTCGCGAACGCGCGTTGAAACTCACGCAACGACGCCTGCAATACGGTCTGTCGACTCAGCTCGATGTCGCACGTGCGCAGAATCAGTTGAGCGACCTGCAATCGCGCATCCCGCGCACGCAATCGACGATCCAGCATCAGCTGAGTCTGATCGCGGTGTATTCGGGCCGCACGCCGGAATCCATCGACAGGCTGATGCTCGTGGATGCGGGCGACGCGCCCGTGATTCCCGTTCCCGCCAGCGGCGCGCCGCAGATGTTGCCGTCCGATGCCTTGTTGCGCCGCCCCGATGTGCTCGTCGCGTATGCGACCGTTCAGCAGCGCGCGGCGGAAGTGGGCGTCGCGCGTGCCGAGCGTTATCCGAAGTTCTCGCTGCGCTTGTCGGATGGCTTGCTCGCCTCGTCGTATTTCGGCTTGCCGACGCTGACCGATAACCTCTTTTCCGCCGCGCTCAACGCGACGAGCCCGATCTTCAACGCCGGACGCATCACGGCGCAGGTCGAGCAGAACGAGAGCCGGATGCGCGAGTCGGAACTGCATCTGCGTCAGACGATGCTCGAAGCGCTGAAGGATGTCGAGGATACGCGCAGCGATCTCGTCAGCACGACCGAATCGACCGCGCGTCTCACCGAAGCGCTCTCGGCATCCGGTCAATCGCTCACGCTGTCGACGCAGTTGTACAAGGGCGGCGCGGCCAGCTTTCTCGATGTGCTCGACGCGCAACAATCGTATCTGCGCGATGCCGATGCGCTGAATCAATCGAAGCGCGAACACGCGCTTGCCGCGGTGGCGCTTTATCGCTCGCTCGGCGGCGGTTGGAGCGCGACCGGCGACGACGATGCGATCAAGACCGCCAGCGATAAAACGGAGACGCCGAAATGAGTTTGATCGAAGAAACCGCCGCCGGCCTCGACGGTCTCGCGCAATTGCGCAGATTGATCGCAAGCGGGCGCAAGCCGGGCATTCTGGTATCGCTGGATTTCGATTTCATCGAAGTGGAAGCGGGCAGGGCAGTGTTCGCGGGCGTCCCCGGCGATCACGCGTATAACCCGATCGGCACCGTGCACGGCGGCTATGCGGCGACGCTGCTCGATTCCGCGTGCGGCTGCTCGGTGCATTCATGCCTGACCGCGACGCAGGCGTACACGACGCTCGAACTGAAGGTCGCGTATCACAAGGCGCTCACGCGCGACTCGGGCGTGTTGCGCGCGGAAGGACGCGTGCTGTCGATCGGACGGCGCGCCGCGTTCGCCGAAGCGACGCTCAAGGACGCGAGCGGCAGATTGTTCGCATCGGCGACATCTACGTTGCTTGTCATGGAGCGATAAAAAGCCCGGCTTTCCATCGCAGGAAGCCGGGCCGCGAGCAACCGCAAAAGCCGCTTATTTCACGCTTTCCAGCGCCTTTCGCACCGTCGCGAAGATCTGATCGATCTGATCGTCTTCGATGATGAGCGGCGGTGAGAACGCGAGGATATCGCCGGTGTAGCGCACGAGCACGCCCGCCTCGAAGCACTTGACGAACACTTCATACGCGCGCGCGCCGGGTGCGCCTTCGCGCGGATCGAGCTCGATGCCCGCGACGAGGCCAAGATTGCGAATGTCCTTCACGAACGGCGCATCGCGCAGCCCGTGTGCGGCGCTTTCGAACTTCGCGGCCTTCGATGCCGCGCGCTCGAACAGCTTGTCGCGCTGATACAGATCGAGCGTCGCGATGGCCGCTGCGGCCGCGACCGGGTGCGCCGAATAGGTGTAGCCATGGAACAGTTCGATGGCGTTGGCCGCGCCCGCGTTGACGACCGTGTCGTGCACGTTGCGATGCGCGGCGACGGCGCCCATCGGAATGGTCGCGTTGTTGATGGCCTTGGCCATCGTGATGAGGTCGGGCGTTACGCCGAAGTATTCACTGGCCGTCGCTTTACCCAAACGTCCGAAGCCGGTGATGACTTCGTCGAAGATCAGAAGAATGCCGTACTTCGTGCAGATATCGCGCAGCTTTTGCAGATAGCCTTGCGGCGGCACGAGCACGCCTGTCGAACCGGCGAGCGGCTCGACGATCACGGCGGCGATCGTCGACGGATCGTGCAGCGCGACGATGCGCTCGAGGTCATCGGCGAGATGATCGCCCCACGCGGGCTGGCCTTTCGTGAATGCGTTGTGCGCGAGATCGTGCGTATGCGGCAGATGATCGACCGACGGCAGCAGCGCGCCCGAGAACGTCTTGCGATTCGGCGCGATGCCGCCGACCGAAATGCCGCCGAAGCCGACGCCGTGATAGCCGCGCTCACGGCCGATCAGACGCGTGCGCTGGCCTTCGCCGCGCGCGCGGTGATACGCCAGCGCGATCTTGAGCGCCGTATCGACCGACTCGGAGCCCGAGTTCGTGAAGAAGATGCGGTCGAGGCCTTCGGGCATCAGGCTCGCGACTTTGGTCGCCGCTTCGAATGCGAGCGGATGGCCCATCTGGAAGGTCGGCGCGAAATCGAGCGTCGAAAGTGCCTTTTGCACCGCATCGACGATCTCGTCGCGGCAATGGCCTGCGTTCACGCACCACAGTCCGGCCGTGCCGTCGAGCACTTCGCGGCCATCGGTCGAGCGGTAGTACATGCCCTTGGCGCTGTCGAGCATGCGCGGCGCGGCCTTGAACTGGCGATTGGCGGTGAACGGCATCCAGAACGACGAGAGGTCTTCGATCACGGGGCGAGCGGTCATCACGGGGTCTCCTGAAGAAGTACGGCCACTGTATTCCCCGGCAAAATTGCAAGGCATAGACAGTTGCTTCACTGCGCTGCCAACTGTGCTGGCAGAATGCTGCAAACTGTATTGGCCGGCGGACTTTCTCCGCGTTATTCTCGACGCCATGATCGAACTCAAGCTGGAGCGCGGCGCGCGGCAGGCGCCGACGCTCGTCGAACAAATCGTGCGCGCGTTCTCCTCGGCGATCGAGGAGCAGACGTTGCGCGAGGGCGCGCTTCTGCCGTCGGTGCGGCGTCTTGCCGAAGCCGAAAGTCTCAGCACGTTCACGGTGACGGAAGCGTATGGCAGGCTCGTGTCGATGGGCCTCGTCACCGCGCGGCGCGGATCGGGTTATCGCGTGGCAATACGCGGGCGCAGCGAGCGCGTGCGCGCCGTCGAATGGCAGCCGCCGAGCCTCACCGCGACGTGGCTTTTGTCGGACGTATTCGCCGATCATTCCGTGCCGATCAAATCGGGCTGCGGCTGGCTGCCTAACGAATGGGTCAACGAGAGCGGTCTGCAGCACGCGTTGCGCGCGGTGAGCCGCGTACCGGCGGCGCGCATCGCGGATTACGGGCATCCGTACGGCTTCGCGCCGCTGCGCGAGCGGATCGCGGAGCAGATGGACCGCCACGGCTTGCCGATCGACGCCGCATCGAACGTGCTGCTGACCGCGGGCGCGACGCAGGCGCTCGATCTCATCGTGCGCACGCTGCTGCGTCCGGGCGATGCGGTCGTCGTCGAAGATCCGGGCTACTGCAATCTGCTGCAGATTCTGCGGCTCGCGGGTTTGCAGGTGCATGGCGTGCCACGCACGGCGGCCGGTGTCGATACCGACGTGTTCGAGCGCATCGTCGTCGAGCATCGACCGAAAGCGGTCTTTCTCAACACGACCTTGCAGAATCCGACGGGCGCGACCTTCGGCATGGCGTCGGCGTTTCGGCTGATGCAGATTGCGGAGCGGCACGGCCTGTGGGTCGTCGAGGACGATGTGAACCGCGAGCTCGCCGCGCCCGGCGCGCCGTTGCTCGCCGCCATGGAAGGGCTCAGCCGCGTGCTCTACGTCGGCGGTTTCGCGAAGACGATCACGCCCGCGTTGCGCTGTGGTTATGTCATCGCCGAGCGCGACGTATTGCGCGAACTGGCGCGCACGAAGATGGCGGTCGGGCTGACGTCATCGGAGGCGACGGAGCGCATCGTCGAGAAAGTGCTGACGGAAGGGCGCTACGCGCGGCATGTCGAATTCGTCGTGGAAAAGCTCAAGGATGCGCATGCGCTCGTCGAAGAACGCATGGATGCGCTGGGCGTCGAATTGTTCCGGCGTCCGCGCGCGGGGCTTTTCCTGTGGGGCGCGTTGCCGATCGATCCGGCGGATGGAAGCGACGTCGCGACACGCGCATTGCAGCACGGCATATGGCTCGCGCCCGGCTCTTATTTCCGTCCGGACGATGCTCAAAGCGCATGTTTTCGATTCAACGTCCCTTATTCCGTGGACGATGCGCTTTGGACATTTCTGGAAAGAACGATAAAAGGCTTTTAAAACGGACACGACAAACTCGCATCATCGTGTCCGTTAATCGGATATTTATTGCGCCACTTGCGAAGAAGCGGAAGCCGAAACTTGCCCGCGTTGAATCTGCGCGGTGCGTTCCGTATTGCCGAAATCGCCGCGTCCTTGTGCGGCTTCTTCCGCAGCGAAGGTCTGCGCGCTGACGCCATGCTGCGAAGCCGGCGCTCCGACATCGGGACGATAATGCGGCGCCGGTCCATAACCGCTTGCAAATGCCGAGCCGGCGAAAAGAGAACTCAATGCAATAGCAAAGCCCACTACGAGTCGCTTGTTCACGAGGACGCTCCAACGAAGATATGAGGAGATGCGGTTGTCCGAAGCGACAACTGCAATCGGAGAAGCGAATCGTTGCTACGAAACGCCGCCGACATGTGAACGCAGTGTAGAAGGACTGAGCCTTTTTTTAATCGCACGAAAAGCCAATTGAGTTTTCGTCGATCTCAAACAATGGGATGACGTCAGGGTTTCATACGGAAGCATCGCCCGTTGTCGTGGATGGCGATGTTTCGGCACCGCCTTGTTCCGGCAATGCGGCTTTTGCCGCGCGTTTGCGGGGCGCGCTGCGCTTCACCGCCGGTTTCACTGCCGGTTTCGCCGCGACGGATTTCCTTGCTGCCGGCGCCGCTGCTTTCTTCTTCGCAGCAGTTTTTTTCGCCGCCGCTTTCCTCGCTACAGCCTTCGGTTTGACCGCGTTCTCCGCACTTTCCGCATCGATCAGAAACTTGCTGCGATCCTTCACGTTCCCGATCCACGCGGGCGGGCGCGCCCAGCCGCTCCACGTTTCACCCGTCTTCGGATTGCGATACTTCGCGGGCAGCTTGCCCTTCTTCGCGAGCTTGGTCATCGCTTCGTGACGGCCGGCGGGCGCGGGGTACGCGACCTGCGGCTTGCCCGCGCGTTTGGCCTTCTTGCCGTGACGGTCGATATCCGCGGTCGTGAGGCCGTGCCTTTCCATCAGCGCGCGAATATCGTCGAGTACGGCTTGCGCGCGTTTCGCGATCAGCTTCTCGGTCTGCGCCTGGAGCTTCTTCAACTTCGCCTGCATCTGCTTGAGCGTCGCCATCGTTGTCTCCTTGTTGTCGGTTATGTATGTGAGTCTAGGCGAGAGCGAAGCAAGCGGGATAACCTCGCCGCCCGCGAACGAAGTTATCCGCATTGGATGGATCGTTCGCGGGCAACGTATTCCAAATCACTCGCCGTAGATATCGAAGTCGAAGTACTTCTGTTCGATGCGCTTATACGTGCCATCCTTGATCATCGCGGCGATGGCGCCGTCGAGCTTATCCTTCAGGTCCGTATCTTCCTTGCGCAGGCCGATTGCCGTGCCCGGACCGAAGATCGCACTGTCTTCCAGCGCGCCGCCCGCGAAACCGTAGGGCTTGCCGCGCGGCGTCTCGAGAAAGCCGCGTTCGGCTTGCACCGCGTTTTGCAGCGACGCATCGAGCCGTCCGGCGAGCAGATCCTGATAAACCTGATCCTGATCCGCATAGGACACGACCTTCACGCCTTTCGCGCCCCAATGCACCTTCGCATACGTTTCCTGCATCGAGCCTTGCTCGACGCCGACAGCTTTTCCCGCGAGCGATTCCGCCGTCGGCTGGATGTTCGAATCGCGTTTGGCGACGAGGCGCGTGGGCACGTGAAAGAGCTTGCTGGAGAACGCGATCTGCTTGACGCGCGCGGGCGTCATCGACATCGTGGAGAGCACGCCGTCGAACTTGCGCGATTTGAGGCCGGGAATCATGCCGTCGAATGCATTTTCGACCCATACGCATTTCGCGTTGAGACGCCGGCACAGTTCATTGCCGACATCGATATCGAAGCCGACCAGCGTGCCGTCGGGCGCTTTCGATTCGAAAGGCGGATAACTCGCATCGACGCCGAAGCGGATAGTCGACCACTCTTTTGCATGCGCTCCGATCGATACGGCAAGCATCGAACCCAACAACACCGTTACCAGCCTCTTCACGATAGTCCCTTCTTTCTATGAGTATTCGAATGGTTGGCGAATTAAACCGCCGTTGAAGATTATAGAGGCGTGCGCGCAGTGCAAAAGAAAAAGCGGCCGCGAAAAATCGCGGCCGCTCGAGACAAAACTGATAACTTTTCCGATGCTTAACCCGCGCGTACTTCGACGCGGCGCGGACGCGCCTGCTCGCGACGCGGAATCGTGAGTCTCAGCACGCCATTGCTGAGATTCGCGTCGATCTTCGTCGTGTCGAAGTCTTCGCTCACCGTGAAGGCGCGTACGAAACGCGGCGCGCGCAGTTCGGCATGATGCACGCGCACCGTGCCCGGCACAGGCAATGCTGCTTCGGCTTCGATGGTGAGGCGCGCATCGTGCACCTTCACGTCGAGCTTCTCGCGCGAGACGCCGGGCAGATCGGCCCACAGCGTGATGCCATTGCTATCCTCGACGATATCGACCGCCGGTGTGACCGTTGCGCGGCGTGCATTGTCTTCGTTCTTGCGCGCAGCGTCGTTCGTGTTTTGCGCGGCGACTTGAGTGTTCTCGGTCATGATGTGCTTCCTCTTACTGAATGGTGATCGCACGCGGCTTCGATGCTTCGCGCTTGCCGATGGTGATGGACAACGTGCCGTTCTCATAGCGCGCTTCGACCTTGTCCGCGTCCGCGTTTTGCGGCAGTTCGATCACGCGGCGGAAGCTGCCGGTGAAGCGCTCTTTCGCATACGTGCGCGCGCCTTCCACCGTTGCCTGCGCCTTGCGTTCGCCGCTAATGGTGAGCGTGCCTTTATCGACGGTCACATCGAGCGATGCAGGCTCGACGCCCGGCGCGAACGCGACGATATGAATCGCATCGTCCGTGCTGCCGATGTTCAGACGCGGGAAAGCATCCGCGCGGCTCGAACGCATGCTCGAAGGAAGATTGCCGAAGAGCGAGGACATCTGCCGCTGCATGCGGTCCAGTTCAGAGAAAACGTCGCCGCTGAAATAAAAGTCACTCATGGTCCAGTCTCCGATAGTGCGGCCAGCGCGGCCTGCAACAGGAAGTTGAATCGCCGACGCGGTTATCGCCGTCAGTGCATCGAAAGTAGGAGCGAAGGCTATCGTTTCAATACCGCCGCGCTATGTTTCAAGCGCAATTTTTTTTCTCCGGGCGGCTCTTGAAAGAAGCCGAAGCGCGCTTACATCCGTCCGAATGCGCTTCTTGCAGGTCGTTCTGCTACCGTCGAATACAGCGCAACTGCTGCTGTTTTTCATCTCATGGAGCCGGCATCATCATCGCGTGAAAGATCGATACGGATTCAGGCGAAGGAGCCGCTCATGGAACTCTTGAAGATGTTGCGCATCGTGCTTTGGAGCTTTTTCGGCGTGCGCAAGCGCGCTTCGCACAACGCAGACTTCGCGCAGGTCAGGTTGCCGCTATTGCCGGTCATCGCCGTGATGCTCGCGGGCGCATTCGGCCTGACGCTGCTGACGGTGGCGAAGCTCGCCACGGGCATCGCGCACTGAACGCACGAGGGCGCCGTCCCGCTCTTACAATGGCGATCGGATGATTGCCACGAGCGAGGACGGGAACGATGAAAGTATGCGTTTATGGCGCGGGCGCCATCGGCGGATGGATCGGCGTGAAGCTCGCGCAGGCGGGCTGCGATGTCAGCGTGGTCGCGCGCGGCGCGACGCTCGATGCGCTGAAGACGGAAGGGTTGCGGCTCGTCGAAAAGGACGCCACGCATGTCGTGAAGGTCGCGGCGAGCGCCGAACCCGCTGATCTCGGCGTGCAGGATCTCGTCGTGGTTGCAGTGAAGGCGCCCGCGATGGAATCCGTCGCCGCGCATATCGCGCCGCTGCTGTCGAATGAAACCCCCGTGCTGACCGCGATGAACGGTGTGCCGTGGTGGTTCTGCGACGGCCTTGGCGAACCGTTCACCGGCAAACGTCTTTCGTCCGTCGATCCGCAAGGCAAGATCGCCGCGGCGATTCCGGGCACGCAGACGGTCGGTTGCGTGGTGCACGCGAGTTGCTTCGTAGAAGCGCCGGGCGTCATCCGGCATCATCAGGGCAAGGGGCTGATTATGGGCGAGGCGACGGGCGCACCGACCGCCCGCACCGAATCGCTCGTTTCGCTCTTCTCGAAGGCGGGCTTCGACGCCACGCTCTCCGCGCAGATTCAACGCGACGTCTGGTTCAAGCTATGGGGCAACATGACGATGAACCCCATCAGCGCGATTACCGGCGCGACCACCGACCGCATTCTCAGCGACGATCTCGTGCGCGGCTTCGTCACGAACGTGATGCTCGAAGCGAAGGAAATCGGCGCGCGCTTCGGCATTCCCATCGAACAGAAGCCCGAGGATCGCCACGCCGTGACGCTCAAGCTCGGCGCGATGAAAACGTCGATGTTGCAGGACGTTCAGGCGGGCAAGGCGGTCGAGCTCGATGCGCTCGTCGCGTCCGTGCGCGAGTTGGGCGCGATGACCGGCGTGCCGACGCCGTTCACCGATGCGCTTCTCGGGCTCGCACGCCTGCACGCTCGCACGCTCGGGCTCTATCCGGCCTAGGCCGGCTCACCGCGCCACTCTGTCCGGCGAAGGCAGCACCTTCGCGCACACCCGACATCTTCAGAGGAACCCCATGGAGCAACAGGATCAGCGGGAAACCGCGAGCGAGCTCGTCGCAATGCGCGACATGCTGCGCGAGTTCGTCCGCGAGCGGGACTGGAGCCGCTTTCATTCGCCGAAGAATCTGGCTGCGGCGTTGTCGGTGGAAGCGAGCGAGTTGCTCGAACCGTTCACGTGGCTCGCCACCGGCGACAGAACCGAACTCGACGAATCGAAGCTACAAGCCATTCGCCACGAAATGGCGGACGTGCTCGCCTATCTCGTGATGCTCGCCGACTCCCTCGACGTCGATCTGCATCGCGCGCTGATCGAGAAGATGGCGCTGAACCGGTCGAAATATCCGGCGCACAAAGTGAAGGGCGACGCGCGCAAGTACACGGAGTACGACGACTGACACCCGGACGAACGCCACTGGCGCACGATGCGCCCGCGCGGTTAAGCTTGGCGTTCAGCCCGTTCCCTTAGAGGATTGTCGATGGACTTTTCGCTTTCTCCGGAGTTGACCGATCTGCAGGCGCGCGTGCGCGCTTTCATCGCTGAAGAGATCGTGCCGTTCGAGCGCGATCCGCGTTGCACGCTGCATGGCCCGAACGAAGCGCTGCGCGCCGAGTTGATCGCGAAAGGGCGCGCGGCGAAGCTGTTGTCGAGCCACGTATCGCCCGAATTCGGCGGCCTGGGCCTGAATCACGTCGCGAAAGCCATTCTGTTCGAGGAGGCGGGCTATTCGCCGCTCGGTCCGGTCGCGCTGAACATCGCCGCGCCCGACGAAGGGAACATGCATCTGCTCGAAGCCATCGCTACGCCGCAGCAAAAGGAGCGCTGGCTGCGTCCGCTCGCGGCGGGCGAGATTCGCTCGTGTTTCTGCATGACCGAGCCGCCGCCGGGTGCGGGCGCCGATCCGGCGATGCTGCAGACCATCGCCGTGCAGGACGGCGACGACTACGTGATCGACGGACGCAAATGGTTCATCACGGGCGCGGAAGGCGCGGCGGTCGCGATCATCATGGCGAAGTTCGCCGACGGTCCCGCGACGATGTTCCTCGCCGATATGTCGAGCCCCGGCATCGTGATCGAGCGCGCGATGGATTCGCTCGATACGTGCTTTCCCGGCGGCCACGGCGTCGTGCGCTTCGAGGGCCTGCGCGTGCCGAAGGAAAACGTATTGGGCGAGCCGGGCGAAGGATTTCGCTACGCGCAGGTGCGGCTATCGCCGGCGCGTCTCACGCACTGCATGCGCTGGCTCGGCGCCGCGCGGCGCGCGCACGATGTCGCGACGGCGCATGCGCGGCAGCGTCAGGCGTTCGGCAAGGCATTGGGCGAGCACGAAGGCGTCGGCTTCATGCTCGCCGATAACGAAATGGATCTGCACGTCACGCGTCTCGCCATCTGGCATTGCGCGTGGGTGCTCGATCAGGGCGTGCTCGGCAAGCACGAATCGAGCATCGCGAAAGTGGTGTCGTCGGAGGCGCTGTGGCGGGTCGTCGACCGCTCGGTGCAGGTGCTCGGCGGGCAGGGCGTCACGCACGAAACCGTCGTCGCGCGGATTTTCGCGGACATGCGCGCGTTCCGTATCTACGACGGTCCGTCGGAAGTGCATCGATGGAGCATCGCGCGGCGCATCCTGCGCGGGCCGAAGCCGCGCGGCGAATCGGCCTGACGAATGCGCGCTTACTGCACGCGGGTTTCGCCGCGAGCCTGCCGTTGCGCGATGATGCGGCTCGCGCGCATCGCGTTGTCCGGGTAGTCCAGCCAGTCGTTCGGATCGTAGCCGACCGAGCGCCACAGCAGAAATTCCTGCCGGACCTGGTCGCGCGTTTTCGGCGCGTTCGGATCGGTGGTTTGCGCCGGCGGTTGCGCGAGCGCGGACGCGGCGCAGCACAAAGCGAGCGCGCCGAGGATGATGCGGGAAATGGATGTCATGACGAATACCTCACACCGCGTAGCACGGCGATTTCATTCTAGGTGACGGAACGAAAACGCGCAGAACACGTTGTTCGCGTTCGGCGCGTCGCGTTTCATATGTCGTGTGCTGACGAACCGCCCTATACTCGATTTCTTCGGGCGGGGCGTTCCGGCGATTCATAGAACCATAGCCTGAGCCAACGAATACACGACAAACAGGCCCAGTCATGAGCACGTCGAGCGTTGCCATCACCAGCAGTTTTCCGGAGATGGACGAACTGAAAGCGATTCGCGTCGCGGGCGGCGCGCGCTTCGCGTGGCACACGATCGGCGAAGTGCGCGCACGCGAGCATATGTTTCCGATCCTGACCGCGGCGATCGGCTCGGACGATCCGCAAGCGCCCGCCATCGGCTTTTTCGGCGGCGTGCATGGGCTCGAATGCATCGGCACGCAACTCGTCCTCGAATACATGCGCGCGCTGTTGCGACGGCTCGAATGGGACGACACGCTGCATCATCAACTGCGCGCGGTGCGGCTCATCTTCATGCCGATCGTCAATCCCGGCGGCATGTTCGCGCGCACCCGCGCGAATCCGAATGGCGTCGATCTGATGCGCAACGCGCCGCAAAGCGCCGAAGGACGCGTGCCGTTTCTCGCAGGCGGACAGCGCATCGGGCCGTGGCTGCCGTGGTATCGCGGCCCGGCCGATGGCCGCATGGAAGTGGAGAGCGCGGCGCTGCTTTCCGTTGTCGAGGAACAGTTGATGTCGCGGCCGTTGAGCTTCGCGCTCGATTGTCATTCGGGCTTCGGCTGGGACGACAGCATCTGGTTTCCCTACGCGCGCACCGAGCGGCAAATGGCGCATCTGCCGGAAATGTTTCTGCTGAAGACGATGTTCGAGGAGTCGTATCCGCATCATGGCTACGCGTTCGAGCCGCAGAGTCATCAATACCTGCTGCACGGCGATCTGTGGGATTTCGCATATGACCGCTCGCGCGCACCCAACATCTTCCTTCCGATGACGCTCGAACTCGGCTCGTGGCGCTGGATTCGAAAGAATCCGATGCAGCTTTTCTCGCGCCTCGGCATCTTCAATCCGATCAAGGCGCACCGGACGAGGCGCGTGCTGCGGCGTCATCCGAACTTCTTCGATTTCCTCACGCGCGCGGCGTTCTCGTCGCGTCGCTGGCTGCCGAGCGGCGAATTCCGCGAGGACGTGCTGCGGCGCGCGCGCGAGCACTGGCAACGCACGGCCCTGCGATGAGCCAGTGGATCCTTCTGCGCGGCCTCACGCGTGAAGCGCGTCACTGGGGCGCGTTCGATGCGGCGCTCGCCGCGCATGGGCTCGCAGGCGCGGGCGAGCGCGCGATATGCATCGATCTGCCGGGCAATGGCGTCGAACGCGCGCATGGGGCGCCGCTTTCCGTCGTCAGGATGATGGCGTTCGTTCGCGAGCGCGCCGCCGCGCTGAACATACACATGCCGTGCCGCGTGCTTGCGATGTCGCTCGGCGCGATGGTCGCCACTGCGTGGGCCGAACATCATCCCGACGAGATCGAGCGGCTCGTGCTGATCAACACCAGCATGCGCCCGTTCGCGCGCGTGTCCGAACGCCTGCGTCCCAATGCGTGGCCGATGCTCGCGCGAATCGCGATGACGTGGACGCTGCCCGAGCGATGCGAAACGCTCATCCACGCGCTGACGTGCAGTCGTATCGACACGCGTGGCGCAGATATCGCGCACTGGGCGCATCTTCGGCGCACGCATGGCGCGAGCGCGGCGAACGCGCTGCGTCAACTCGCGGCGGCGGCGCGCTTTCGCGCGCGCGTCGATGCACCGCCATGTCCCGTATTGCTGCTATCGTCGGCGGCGGACCGGCTCGTCGATCCGATATGCTCGCTGCGCATCGCGGCGCAATGGCGTGCCTCGCACGCGGTGCATCCGTGGGCGGGCCACGATCTGCCTCACGACGATGCCAACTGGACGTGCGCAGCCATCGCCGCGTGGCTCGACGAGCGCAAGCGCACGCGTGACGTTTCCGTGACGAGTGCATGACACCCATTTGTTTCAAGGTCAATATGAAACCGCCCATCATCAATCTCGATGCGCTCGAACCGCAACCGCTGCCGCCGGAATTCGCGCCGACGGGTGCCGCCGCCGAACGTTACGCGCCGCGCATTGCGCGTATCGGCGGCATGCTCGGCGCGAGGAAGCTCGGCTATAGCCTCATCGTGCTCGAAGCGGGCAAGCGCGCGTTTCCGTTTCATCATCATCGCGTGAACGAGGAGATGTTCTTCGTGGTGGAAGGCGAGGGCGAAGTCCGCATCGGCCAGGAGACGCATGCGATTCGCGCGGGCGACGTCATCGCCTGCCCGCCGGGCGATGCATCGACGGCGCATCAGATCGTCAACACGGGCGCGCAACCGTTGCGCTACCTTGCGGTCAGCACGATGCAATCGCCCGAAGTGGTCGAGTATCCGGATACGGGCCGCCAGGCCGTGCTCGTCGCCGACGAGCCGGGCGTGAAGGGCTTGCGCGCCGTGTTTCGCGCAAGCGATTCGCTGCACTACTGGGACGGCGAATAGAAATGCAGCAGGCACGACGATGGCGAACACCGTCGTCGCTGCCTTCCATGCTTCGTCCATGTAACCGTCACGAATTTCCCGTTAGCGCATGTAACGGACGTGCGTTTCGCGCGACGCATAGGGGAAATCTCGTGTTGCAACGCAGCATCCCATTGCGTATGCTGTTCCTGGCAGGTGGCACAGGCCGCCGCCGCACGCATTCGAGCATCGACACGAACAATCAAACGCCGGCAAGCACAGAGCGTTTCATCGGGCGGGCCGGTAAGCATTACGGTCGTCAGCCTGAGGGAGCCGCACATATGGAACTGACCACATCGTCGCAACCGACGCTGCACGTCTTTCATCAGGAAGGAGGGTGGCATTGGGGCATCACCGTCGAGCGAGCGGCGGGAGGCGGAATGAAGGTCGTCGCGTATAGCGACGAAGGCTTCGGATCCGAGGAAGAGGCACGCGAGGACGGCGAACACGTCCTGCGCTCGGAAGACTGGCGCTCGCGCCAGAGTTTCAGCCGCAGCGAGCGGCGTCAAGGGTATTCCTGATCGGGGCGGCACACGCTCGCCCCCGTTATCGTCCCACCGTTCTTTTTTCCCCTCGTTGCACCCACGCCTCGCTGCATCTTTCGCCTGCACCGGAAACGCGCGACACTGAACGCATCCGCATTCCGACAAGGCGCGTCCCATGCCGTCCGTTCCCTGTCCCTCGCACGCGACACCCGACAATCCCCGTTTCGCAATACGCCGCATGACGCCGCGCGATGTCGACGTCGCGCTCGAATGGGCCGCGACCGAAGGATGGAATCCCGGTCTCGACGACGCCCGCTCGTTCTTCGCCGCCGATCCGCACGGATTTTTCGTCGGCACGTGGGACGGCGCGCCGGTCGGCTGCATCTCGGCGGTCGCATACGGCGATGCGTTCGGTTTCGTCGGCCTCTATATCGTGGTTCCGGAATGGCGCGGCAAGGGCTTCGGCATGCGCTTGTGGAACGAAGGCATGGCGTATCTCGGCGCGCGCACTATCGGGCTCGATGGCGTGCTCGCGCAGCAGCCCAACTATCGGAAATCCGGCTTCGTGTTGGCGTATCGCAACGTGCGCTATGAAGGCATCGCATCGGCGGATGAAGATCCTGCCGATGGAGCCACGATCACCGATGCGCTGAACATCCCCTTCGCGCGGCTTCTCGATTACGACACCCGCGTGTTCGCGTGCGAGCGCACCGCGTTCCTGCGAGCGTGGCTGTCGCAACCGCAGGCGCACGCGCGCGCACTCGCCGCGCTCGATGGCGACGCGGTGAGCGGCCTCGCCGTGATCCGGCGTTGCGGCGCGGGCCACAAGATCGGTCCGCTCTTCGCCGACGATCTGAGCACGGCGCGCGCGCTGTATCGTGGGCTCGTTTCCGTGCTGCCCGGCGAGACCGTGTTCCTCGACGTGCCCGAAATCAATCCTGCGGCGGTGGCGCTGGCGGTCGAACACGACATGACGAGCGTCTTCGAAACGGCGCGCATGTACACGCGTGCGGCCCCGGACGTGCCGCTCGCGCGTGTCTTCGGTGTAACGACCTTCGAGCTCGGCTGAGAACGCCAAAGACCGGTCAGGCCGGCGGCGTGCCGTCGTGGAAGAAGGTCTTCAGTTGCGAGCGCAGTTCGGGCGAATCCGTGTGCTGATGGACGGCGACGGCATGCTGCACGGCCGCTTCCATCAACTCGTCCTCGCTGTCGGCGGACAGGACGACGCTGCATTTCACGTCGCTCGGGCACTCGCGACAATCGATGTACTTGCGTGTCATGGCATCCTCCTCGCATGAGACGCTGAATCCAGTATAGGCGGCGCGCCGCGTCACGGTGACGAGGTTTGCGCGCGCGCGCACACTCCGGTAACGTGTGACGTCTGTGCCACGCGCGAGCCCGCTCATGAGCCACGATCATCCGCACCATCACGACCACGACCACGATCACGATCACGCCGGCAGTGAATTGCCGGAGATGGACCTGCGCGTGCGCGCGCTCGAATCGCTGCTGGTCGAAAAAGGGTATATCGATCCGCGAGCGCTAGACGTCTTCATCGAAACCTACGAGCACAAGGTCGGGCCGCGCAATGGCGCGCGCGTCGTCGCGAAGGCGTGGAGCGATCCCGCGTTTCGCACATGGCTTTTGGACGATGCCACCGCCGCCATCGCGTCGCTCGGTTTCACCGGCCGGCAAGGCGAGCACATGGTCGCGCTCGAGAACACGGAGGACGTACATAACATGGTCGTCTGCACGCTGTGCTCGTGCTACCCGTGGTCGGTGCTCGGGCTGCCGCCGGTCTGGTACAAGTCGGCGCCGTATCGCTCGCGTGCGGTGATCGATCCGCGCGGCGTGCTGCGGGATTTCGGCGTCGAATTGCCGGAACAGGTCGAGTTGCGCGTATGGGATTCGACCGCCGAAGTGCGCTATCTCGTCGTGCCGATGCGTCCCGCCGACACCGATCATCTCGACGAAGACGCGCTCGCCGATCTCGTCACACGCGATTCGATGATCGGCACGGGCGTCGCGCTCGCGCCGTCGCAGGCAACGGGAGCATCGGCATGAACGCGGCGCACGACATGGGCGGCATGCAGGCGTTCGGCCCCATCGAAATCGATGCCTGCGACGCGCCGGGCGCATCGCCGTTTCACGCGGAATGGGAGCGCCGCGTGCTGGCCGTCACGCTCGCGATGGGCGCGACGGGCCAATGGAACATCGACACGTCCCGTGCCGCGCGCGAAAGCCTGCCGCCCGCGCAGTATCTCGGCAGCAGCTATTACGAAATCTGGTTCGAAGGCTTGAAGAAACTCTTGACGGCGAAGGGACTCGCGAGCGCCGATGAGATCGCGAGCGGCCGTTCGCAATCCGCCGCGAAGCCGAACGTGCGCGTGCTGAAAGCGGAGGACGTAAGCGCCGCGCTGTTGCGCGGTGCGCCGGTCGATCGTCCGGCTGCGTCGGCGGCGCGCTTTTCCATCGGTGATGAAGTCCGCACGAAACTGATGAATCCGCCGACGCACACGCGTCTGCCGCGCTATTGCCGCGGCAAGCTCGGGCGCGTCGTCGCGGTGCGCGGCACGCACGTCTTTCCCGATGAAAACGCGCTCGGTCACGGCGAGCATCCGCAATGGCTCTACACCGTGCGTTTCGAGGCGAAAGACTTGTGGGGCGCGGACACGACCGCGTCGTCGGTGTGTGTCGATTGCTGGGAACCGTATCTCGAATGACCTCGACCGACGCTGAATCGAAGCTGAAAGAACTGCGCGCCGCGTTGCCCGAACTGCCTTTCGATGGCGACGGTCCCGTGTTTCGCGCGCCGTGGGAAGCGCAGGCGTTCGCGATGGCGCTCGCGTTGCACGAGCGCGGCGTGTTCACCTGGAAGGAGTGGGCGCACGCGTTGAGCATCGCGATCGAGGACGCGCAGGCGGCGGGCGATCCCGATCACGGCGACACGTATTACGCGCATTGGCTCAGCGCGCTCGAACGCCTCACTGCCGAAAAGGGATGCGTGAGCGACGCGATGCTTGCGCAGCGGCGCGACGAATGGGACGAGGCCGCGCGCGCCACGCCGCATGGCCAGCCGATCGTGCTTACGCGCGCATTGCCCGCCGCGACGCTCGATGCGTATCGCGCGGCGATCTATCGGATCGAAGCGCAGCCGGACATCGACATGAAGATCGGCGTCGGGAATCGCGATGTCGTTGCCTTGCTCGAAAAGCATGGCGTCGCAAGCGCGGTGTTCGTCACGGCGTTCAATCCGTTCGGTCATGTGCTCACGCCGCAAGAAAATGCGCTGCGCCAGCGGGCGCTGATCGAACGCGTCGGACAGATGGGATTGCAGGCGCTGCCGGGCGCGGGCGTCGATCCTCAGCATGTCTGGGTGGCCGAAGCGAGCCTCTTCGCGCTCGGCGCGACCCGCGACACCGCCGATACGCTGATGACGCAATTCGCGCAGAACGCCGTCGTGTATGTCGACCGCGCGGGCGTGCCGGAATTGCTGCTGCATCCGGATCATCGCTGAAACTAACCAACAGGAGAAACCCATGCCGCTCGTTCGCATCGATCTGCAGAAAGGCAAGGACAGCGCGTATCGCACGACTATCGGCGATGTCGTGTACGACGCGATGCGCTCGACACTCGACGTGCCCGAGAACGATCGCTTTCAGATCGTCGCGGAGCACGGCGCGACGGACTTCATCGTCGATCGCACGTATCTCGGCATCAGCCGCACGGACGATTGCGTCGTGATCCAGGTCACGCTCAACGAAGGCCGCGACCTCGCGAAAAAGAGCGCGTTCTACAAGGCGGTCGCCGATGGCTTGCACGAACGTCTCAAGCTGCGGCGCGAGGATGTTTTCATCAGCCTCGTCGAAGTGAAGAAGGAGAACTGGTCCTTCGGCAACGGCGAGGCGCAGTACGCTCCCAAATGACCGAAGCAACGATTCCCTTCGATGTCCGCCCGATGCCGCTTCCCGATCACGCGCCCGGCGACGTGCGCGTGTGGCTGCTTCATATCGATTTTTCGATGCCGCTCGACAGCGCCGCCTACGCCGTGATGAACGCGGATGAACGCGCGCGCGCCGCGCGTTTTCTGCGTCACGCGGATGGCGCGCGTTTCGGCGCGGTGCGTTGCGCGCTGCGGCATCTGCTCGCGGCCGAAACGGGCGACGATCCCGCGCGTCTCGCGTTCGATGCCGGCGATCGCGGCAGGCCGTTTCTCGTTCACCGGAACGCGCCGGATTTCAACGTGTCGCATTCGGGCGGCTATGGCTTGATCGCGATGTCGCGAGAAAGGCGCGTGGGCGCCGATATCGAGGAAGCGCGCGCGACGTTCGATTGGCGCGATCTCGCGCCCGCGGTGCTCGGGGATATCGACCGGCGCGAAATCGAAGCCTTGCCCGACGATGCCGCCCGAGACCGCGCGTTCTTCGACTGCTGGACGGCGAAAGAGGCGGTGCTGAAGGCGCACGGCGATGGCATCGGCAGCACGGATGTCGCGATGCACGGCTTTTCAGTTCTTCCGCGCAGGGACGTTCGCTATGCGGTGACGCGCGGCGCGGGCGCGTTCGACGCTATTTCGCTCACCGCGCCCGACGGATACGCTGCCGCGCTAGCCTGGTCCTATTGATGCGCCGCAGCGACGCTCACGCCACTTTGGTGCGGAGCAAATCCCGATGCGTGAGATACAGCCGCAAGTCGAATTCGATCTGATGGTAGCCGGGCTGCATCAACTCGCACAGGCGATAGAAGGCCTTGTTGTGATCGCTTTCCTTCAGATGCGCGAGTTCATGCACGACGATCATCCGAAGAAACTCGGGCGCGGTGTCCCTGAAAAGCGACGCAATGCGGATTTCCTTCTTCGCCTTGAGCTTCGCGCCCTGCACGCGCGAGATGGCGGTGTGCAGGCCGAGCGCGTGACGCAGCACGTCGAGCTTGCTGTCGTAGAAGACTTTGTCGATTGCAGGCGCGACGCGCAGGAATTCCTGCTTCAGATCTGAGCAATATTCATAAAGCGCGCGATCGGACTGAACGGCGTGCCTGTTCGGATAGCGCGCGTCGAGATACGAACCCAGTTGTTGCTGGGCGATCAGTCGGCGAACCTTGTCCTGCAGCACGTTCGGGTAGGCGCTCAGGTATTTCAGGTGTTGCATGACGGCCAAATTCGATAAAAATGCCTGCGTGCGCAGGCGGGCGTGGGACGCATCGGGCAGCGTCCGCAGCGTGATTTGCGCAGCGATTCAGCAATCATTTTAGTCAACGCCGCGCGGCCTCGCCGACGCCGTTCGCACAAGCGTGTTTCGACGCACGCAATTGCGTAAGTTTATGTTTCAGGCCGGTTTCGACCCCAGCGACCGTGCGAACATGCGCCCTCTTCGGGCAAGGGCGACAAAGGCGGTTTCTTCATGGCATCGAGCAAGGCTCATCATGCGACGGGATGGGCGGCAGGCATCATCGCGGCGGCGATCGTGACGCATCCGGCCACGGCGGGCGGCGCGAACATGCTCGCGGGCGTTTTCGCGCTGCTCGCGGGCGTCGCCGGGGCGACCGCGCCGGACTGGCTCGAAGTCGCGTGGTGGACGCGCGCGCGCAAGCTCTGGATCACGCATCGCACGCTCACGCACTGGGGCATCGGCTGGGTTGCGCTGCTCGCGCTTTCGTATCACTTTCTCGGCCGGCATCCGGCGGCGCCCGTCGCGTTCGGCTTCGCGTGCGGCGGGCTCATGCATCTCTTCGCGGACTGGCCGAACCCGCTCGGCGTGCCTTGGATCGCCGCGCGCCATTCGCTCAATCTATGGACGAGCGGCCATTGCGATCTGATCATCGTCGCGGCTGCGTGGGCTGCAGCGCTTTTCGTCGTCGACGATGTCTGGTTTCATCATGTCTATGGCCGCATGCTGCTGAACGCACTACATATCTAGCACGACATCGCGAGGAGTCACGTTCTCATGCAACCGAATCCCATGCGCAATCGCTTCGCTTTCTTCCTTGCCGCCTTTCTCGCGATGCTCGCGCTCGGCGGCTGCGCGGGCTTCTTCAATCGCGACGCGATGCGCGTGAGCGTCGCGGGCATCGAGCCGCTCGAAGGGCAAGGGCTGGAGATGCGTTTCGCCGTGAAGCTGCGCATTCAGAACCCGAACGACGCGCCGATCGACTTCGATGGCGTCGCGCTCGATCTCGATCTCAACGGCCGCGCATTCGCGAGCGGCGTCAGCGATCAGCGCGGAACGGTGCCGCGTTTCGGCGAAACGGTGCTGTCCGTGCCGGTGACGGTATCGGCATTCTCGATGGCGCGCCAGGCGTTCGGCTTCGCGAGCGGCGACACCGTCAGCAAGGTGTCGTATGCGGTGCGCGGCAAACTCGCGGGCGGCGCGTTCGGCGGCGCGCGCTTCGCCGACAGCGGTTATGTCGATCTGCCGGGCATGGGCGCGCCCGGCTACTAGGGCGCGGACGGCTCCCACGGATCGTAAGGCACGACGCGATCCGCCTCGTTGGCGTCGTTGCGGGCGATCACGGCGCGCGCTGCTTGCGTCGCGCTCAGATTGACCGGCTGATGCGGCACGCCCGGCGGAATGAATACGAAGTCGCCCGGCTCGTTGATGACCGATTCCGCCAGTCCCGGCCCATAGCGCGTCTCGATGCGTCCTTCGAGTATGTAGATGCCGGTCTCGTAGCCAACGTGGATGTGCGGCTCGCCGCGTCCGCCCGGCGGCACGACGACGATATGCATCGCGAGTCCGCGCGTGCCCGCCGTCTTCGCCGACAGCCCGATGAAATACGGCAGATGCTGAACCGTCGCGAGTTGCTCTTTCGGACGCACCGTGACGACCGTCTGCTGCGCTGTCTCTTCAGTGAAATCCTGCATGGCGATGCCTCCGTGAGCCGCTCTTCAGCTATCGACAATAGTCGAAAGCCGATGTCGCGCAAAGGTCATGCGATGCGGCTAACGTAGCCGGAATGCGCGCACCGTCTTTGTGCAACCGCACATGCCCGACCCGCGAGCGATGCGCCGGGGCGGCGCATAATCTCCTTGATTCGAAGCGCGAGCCGCAATCGCACCGCAACCGAAAGCCTCGGGAGGACACCATGCTGGTCAAGAACGAAGCGCGGGTCGAACATCTCATCAACGATCTTCTCGAGTTCGCGAGAGGGCGATTGCCGGAGCCAAGCTTCAAGGTCATCGAGCCGCTGCTTCGCTATTACTACGAGCAGGTCGATGTCGAGGATATCGCGAGCCGCGATGTCGCCGATCTCTACGGCGCCGCGATGGCGCACTGGCAGACCGCGCAGAAGTTCGTGCCGGGGCGCGAGGTGCTGCGCGTCTACAACCCGAATCTGGAGCAGCACGGCTGGCATTCGGATCACACGGTCGTCGAGATCGTCAACGACGACATGCCGTTTCTCGTCGATTCGGTGACGATGGAACTCAACCGCCTGGGGCTCGCGCTGCATTCGGCGATTCATCCGGTGTTTCGCGTCTGGCGCGCGAGCAAGGGCGCGCATACGGGCGAGATCGAGCGCATCGGTCAGGGTCATGCCGAAGCGGGCGACGGCAACTCCGAGCTCGAATCGTTCATCCATTTCGAAGTCAATCGCTGCGGCGACGGCGAGCGTCTCGACGAAGTGCGCGAGAACATCGCGCGCGTGCTCGGCGACGTGCGCGCGGCGGTCGAAGACTGGCCGAAAGTCACCGAGGCCGCGCGTGTAGCGATAGACGATCTGAAGGCGCGCGATACGACGCCCGACGGCATCGAGTCCCGCGCGTTCCTCGAATGGATGGTCGCCGATCACTTTACGTTCCTCGGCTGCCGCGATTACGAACTCGTCGAGCATGAAGGCGGCTTCGCGCTGCGCGGCGTGGCCGGCTCGGGCCTCGGCATTTTGCGCGAAACCTTGCGCGCGCCGTCCGACGGGGACGTGACGCCGCTGCCGCCGGGCGCGGCCGCGATCATCGAAGGCGCGGCGCCGATCTTTCTGACGAAGGCGAATTCGCGCGCGACGGTGCATCGGCCGGGCTATCTCGACTATGTCGGCGTGAAGCGCACGTCGCCGGATGGCAAGGTGATCGGCGAACGGCGCTTCCTCGGTCTCTATACGTCGACGGCGTATCTCGTGCCCACGTCCGAGATCCCGATCGTGCGCCGCAAATGCGCGAACATCGTGCGGCGCGCGGGCTTTCTCGCGAAGGGGCATCTGGCGAAGTCGCTTATCACGGTGCTCGAACAATATCCGCGCGACGAACTGTTCCAGGCCGATGAAGACGTGCTCTTCGATATCGCCATCGGCGTGCTGCGTTTGCAGGAACATCAGCGCACGCGGCTTTTCGTGCGGCGCGACCGCTTCGACCGCTTCGTGTCATGCCTCGTCTTCGTGCCGCGCGACAAGTTCAACACCGACTTGCGCCGCCGCATCAGCCGTGTGTTGATGGAAGCGTTCAACGGCAAGAGCATCGAGTTCACGCCGCTCCTGTCCGAATCGCCGCTCGCGCGCATTCATATCGTCGTGCGTGCGGACAGAGGCGCGATGCCCGAAGTCGATACCCGCGAACTCGAAGCGCGCGTCGTGCAGGTCGCGCGCCGCTGGCAGGACGATCTCGCCGATGCGCTCATCGACAGTCACGGCGAGGAAGCGGGCAACCGGCTCCTGCAGCGTTATGCCGATTCGTTCCCGGCGGGTTATCGCGAGGACTATCCGGCGCGCACGGCGGTGCGCGACATCGAATTGATCGAGGCGACGCATACGCGGCCCGGCGGCTTGTCGATGAGCCTGTACCGGCCGATCGAAGCCGGACGCCGCGCGTTTCGCTTCAAGGTGTATCGCGTCGGCGATCCGATCGCGCTGTCGCACAGCCTGCCGATGCTGGAGCATCTCGGCGTGCGTGTCGATGAAGAGCGGCCGTATCTGATCGAGCCGACCGGCGCGCCGAATGCGTGGATCCACGATTTCGGGCTGGAGTTGCAGGACGACGTGGAATTCGATATCGATCGCGTGAAGCCGCTCTTCGAAAACGCGTTCGCGAGCGTGTGGTCGGGCGAGATCGAGAACGACGACTACAACCGTCTCGTTCTGCGCGCGGAGTTCGGCGCGCGCGACGTGACGATCATGCGCGCCTATGCGAAATATCTGCGGCAGGTTGGCTCGACCTTCAGCGATGCGTATATCGAGCGCGCGCTGATCGGCAATCCGCTGATCGCGAAGAAGCTGCTGCAACTCTTCATGGTGCGTTTCGATCCGGCGCGCGGCGGCTCGGCGGAAGATCGCGACAAGGCCGCCGAACGCGTGCTCGCCGATATCGAAGCCGCGCTCGACAAGGTGCCGAATCTCGACGAAGACCGCATCCTGCGTCAGTTTCTGGGCGTCATCACGGCGACGGTGCGAACCAATCATTTCCATCGCGATGCGCAAGGCCAGCCGCGTCCGTATGTGTCGTTCAAGCTCGATCCGTCGATAGTGCCGGGCTTGCCCGAGCCGAAGCCGATGTTCGAAATCTGGGTCTATGCGCCGCGCGTCGAGGGCGTGCATTTGCGCGGCGGACGCGTTGCGCGCGGCGGGCTGCGCTGGTCGGACCGGCGCGAGGATTTCCGCACCGAAGTGCTCGGCCTCATGAAAGCGCAGATGGTGAAGAACACGGTAATCGTGCCGGTCGGATCGAAAGGCGGCTTTGTCGTGAAGAATCCGCCGCCCGTATCGGATCGGGAAGCGTTTCTCAATGAAGGCATCGCGTGTTATCAGATGTTCCTGCGCGGCCTGCTCGACGTGACCGACAACCGCACGCCCGATGGCATCGTGCCGCCGCCCGATGTCGTGCGCCACGATCCCGACGATCCGTATCTCGTCGTCGCCGCCGACAAGGGCACGGCCACGTTCTCCGACTACGCGAACGCGATCGCGCACGAATACGGCTTCTGGCTCGACGATGCCTTCGCGTCCGGCGGGTCGGTCGGCTACGACCACAAGAAGATGGGCATCACGGCGCGCGGTGCGTGGGAATCGGTGAAGCGGCATTTCCGCGAGATGAACTTCGATACGCAGACGACCGATTTCACCGTGGTCGGCATTGGCGACATGTCCGGCGACGTCTTCGGCAACGGCATGCTGCTGTCGCGCCATATCAGGCTGATTGCGGCGTTCGATCATCGGCATGTGTTTCTCGATCCGACGCCCGATGCGGCCACGAGCTTCGATGAGCGCGCGCGTCTTTTCGCGCTGCCGCGCTCCAGCTGGGCCGACTACGATCCCGCATTGATCTCGACGGGCGGCGGCGTCTATCCGCGCACGGCGAAGTCGATTCCGATCTCGCCGCAAGTGCAGGCGGCGCTCGGCATCAGCGCATCGGTGCTCGCGCCGAACGAACTGATCCGCGCGATCCTGCTGGCCGAGGCGGATCTGCTCTATAACGGCGGCGTCGGGACGTATGTGAAGTCGAGCGCGGAGACGCATCAGCAAGTCGGCGATCGAACGAATGATGGCGTGCGCGTGAACGGCGCGGAACTGCGCGTGAAGGTCGTCGCGGAAGGCGGCAATCTCGGGCTCACGCAACTGGGGCGCATCGAGTTCGCGCAGAAGGGCGGCCGCATCAATACGGATGCCATCGATAACTCGGCGGGCGTCGACTGTTCGGATCACGAGGTCAACATCAAGATTCTGCTTGGCCTCGTCGTCGCGGATGGCGAGATGACCGAGAAGCAACGCAACGCGCTGCTCGCCGAAATGACCGATGAAGTCGGCCTGCTCGTGCTGAAGGACAACTATGCGCAGACGCAGGCGCTGTCGATCGCAAAGCGCCATGTCGCCGAAACGCTCGACGCCGAAGCCCGCATGATGCGCTTCCTCGAACGCGCCGGGCGCCTGAAACGGCGCATCGAGTTCCTGCCGAACGACGACGACATCAACGAGCGCGCGGCGGCGAAGTCGGGGCTGACGTCGCCAGAACGCGCGGTGCTGCTCGCGTACGGCAAGATGTGGCTCTACGACGAACTGCTCGAATCGGACGTGCCCGAAGACGCGCTCGTCGCGGACATGCTGCCCGAGTATTTCCCGAAGCCCTTGCAGCAGCGCTATAGCGAGACGATGCAGCGCCATCCGCTGAAGCGCGAGATTCTCGCGACGCATCTGACGAACGCGCTCGTGAATCGTGTGGGCTGTACGTTCGTGCATCGGCTGATGGAAGAGACCGATGCGCGCCCGAGCGATATCGTGCGCGCGGCGCTGATGTCGCGCGATGTCTTCGATCTCGACGATTTGTGGCGCAGCATCGACGGACTCGACAACATCGTCGCGGATGAAGTGCAGGCGCGCATGTTCGTCGATGTCGTGCGTCTGCTCGACGATACGTCGCTGTGGTTCCTGCGTCATCTGAAGCACAACGGATCGGGCTCGAACGAGGCGAAGGGTTTGCTCGCGCGTTGCCGCGAGGCGGCGCTTCGACTCGCGCCGCAACTGCCGGCGCTCTTGCCCGCGACGCAGCTCGACGCGTGGTACGCGCGGCGGCGCGATCTGGAGGATGCGGGCGTCGAGAGCAGTCTCGCGGCGCGCGTCGCGAGCGGCGAGATCGCGACCGCCGTGCTCGACAGCGCGGAAGTGGCGGCGTGTTCCGGGCGCGGCCTGGAGCTTGTGGCGAGCGTGTATTTCGGCATCGGCACGTTGCTCGATTATCGCGGCATCGCCGAACGGGCGATGGCACTGCCGATCACGACGCACTGGGACTTGCTCGCGCGCGCGGCGGCGCTGGAAGAGCTCGCGCGATTGAAGCGCGCGCTGACGGTGAGCGCGCTCGAACAGTCGCGCGGCATCGATGCGCCGGATGTGATCGTCGAGAGCTGGCGCGCGAAACGGCAGGACGCGCTGGATCGGTACACGCGCTTGCTGGCCGAATTGCGGGCGAGCGGCGGCGCGAGTTTGTCGATGCTGCTGGTGGTCGTGAGGGAGATGGCGGTGCTGGAGAGAGCGTAGGGACCGTGGGGATTGGCGGCCTTTTATCAATTCTCAACAAATCGTCTCAGGCGTTCCCCTCGGCACTCATTTTTAGGAACTGTCCTTCTTTTTGAAAGATTTGAATTGCCAAATAATTGTCGATTTTTCGAAAGCACCTGTCTGACGGCAGGTGTTTTCAAGATTCGACGTTTTGGAGGCAATTCATGAGCGTTATCAAAGGGCGCCTGGCGATCGCGGTTGCGGTCGCGTCCGTTGCAGTTCTGTTTGGCGGATGCGCGACCGAGGCGTCGCACTCGGTTGCGGTTCCCGCCGTCGCGAGTTCCCAGAAGCCGTTCGCGGGCAAGCCCGTGCCCGTGGCCATCGGCAAGTTCGACAATCGCTCGAATTACATGCGTGGCGTGTTCTCGGATGGCGTCGATCGCCTCGGCAGTCAGGCGAAGACCATCCTCGCCACGGCCTTGCAGCAAAGCCGACGCTTCACCGTGCTGGATCGCGACAACCTTGGCGAAACGAAACAGGAAGCCGGGTTCGCGAACAAGGCGCAGTCGATTCGAGGCGCGAATTACATCATCACCGGCGACGTGACGGAGTTCGGCCGCAAGGATGTCGGCGATCAGCAATTGTTCGGCATTCTCGGACGCGGGAAGACTCAGGTGGCCTATGCGAAGGTCAGCCTCAATATCGTCGATATCGCCACGTCCGAGATCGTGACGTCGAGCCAGGGCGCCGGTGAATTCAGTTTGTCGAGCCGCGAAGTGATCGGCTTCGGCGGAACGTCGAGCTATGACTCCACGCTCAATGGCAAGGTGCTCGATCTTGCGATCAGCGAAGCGGTCAATCACCTGGCCGAACAAGTCGATGCCGGCGCCCTGCCGGCCGCAAAGTAATTCCACTCGTTTTCATCCGAACAACAACATGATCGTCAAGATTCACAAACTGACCGGCTTCGCGCTGCCGGTCGCGGTGGCGTGCTCGCTGCTGACGGGTTGCGCAACACAGACCACGTCGCTTTATCAATGGGACGGCTATCAGCCGCAGGTGTACGAATACTTCAAGGGACAAACGAGTCCGTCCGACCAGATCGCCGCACTCGAAGCGGCCCGCGAGAAGGTCTTCGCAAAGGACAAGACATTGCCTCCGGGTTTTCGCGCGCATCTCGGCATGTTGTACGCGACCGTGGGCAAGGGCGCCGAGGCTCGTCAGCAATTGACCGAGGAAAAGGAGCGCTTTCCCGAGTCGTCTACGTATATGGATTTTCTGTTGAGCAAACTTCAGTAAGCACCGACCATGACTTTCAATATTTCCCGCAAACTCATCGCGGTGCTGTCGGTCCTCTTGACGATGACCGCATGCGCTTCGCGCTCGCCGAGCCAGACGGACTACACGGCGTTCCGCAACAGCAAGCCGCGTTCGATTCTCGTTCTTCCGCCTGTCAACGACTCGAAGGATGTTGGCGCGACCTACGGCATGCTGTCCCAGATGACGATGCCGCTCGCCGAGGGCGGTTACTACGTCGTGCCGGTCGCCGAGATGGAAGAGACCTTCAGGCACAACGGTCTGACGACTGCAAACGACATCCAGGACGTTTCGGCGGCGAAGCTGCGCAGCATTTTCGGCGCGGACGCAGCGTTGTACACGAAGATCACCGCATACGGCTCGTCGTATCAAGTGGTCGCGAGCACGACTCAGGTCACGGCCGCGGCGAAGCTCGTCGATCTGCGCTCAGGCGAAACGCTTTGGAGCGGTTCGGCCACGGCGAATGGCAAGGAGGTCGGCACGAACGTGAGCGTCGGGTCCGGTCTCATTGGCGCGCTTGCGCAAGCTGCTGTCACGCATGTCGTGAATGTCACCAGCGACAAGTCATGGGCCGTTGCGGGACTCACTAGTCAGCGCTTGCTGGCAACGGGTGGATCGAACGGTCTGCTGTATGGGCCACGCTCGCCGAAATACGGAACGGACTGACCGGGACATAACGCGAGAAGCGACAACGCGCCGAATCATCGGCGCGTTTTTTTTCGCCGATTAAACCGTCGTTTCCTTAATAGATGATCGTTAAATAAGGAATACACAGCAAAGCCATGAAGCACTGTATCCACTCGCTCGCCGCATCGGCAACTTTGTCCGATACATGCTAGATCGCATGCACGATTTAACTGCTCGGGCACTTTACATCGCGTAAATCAAGGCATTAAATCAACAGGCGGGCCGAAGCGTCCGCTTGTTGCAATTCATCCCCGTTCTCGTGATTTCTCCGACGTGCATCCGATCGACATGCCACGCACGATCCGATGGCGGGTTCCTTGCGCTTTCGCGTACCAACTGGCAGGGTCGGACACGTCGCGGCGCTTCATATAGCAGCGAGGTCTCACAATGAGCAACATTTCAGGCGAAGCGATCGACACCCTCAAGGCGTCGGTGCGAGGCAGGCTCATCACACCGTCGGATTCCGATTACGACGAAGCGCGCAAGGTCTGGAACGCGACTATCGACAGGCGCCCCGCGCTCATCGTGCGTTGCGCCGGCGCGGCTGACGTCATCGCCGCGCTAGCGTTCGCGCGCGAGCAGGGCGTACTCGTTTCGATTCGCGGCGGATCGCACAACATCGCGGGCAGCGCAGTCAGCGACGACGCCTTGATGATCGATCTCTCCGCGCTGAAGTCCGTGCGTATCGATCCGCAAGCGAAGCGCGCCTATGTCGAGCCCGGCGCGCTGCTCTCCGACTTCGATCACGAAGCGCAGGCATTCGGCCTCGCGACACCGCTCGGCATCAACTCGACGACGGGCGTCGCCGGTCTCACGCTCGGTGGCGGCTTCGGCTGGATCAGCCGCAAGTTCGGCGTGACAGTCGACAATCTCGTCGCAGCGGAGATCGTCACGGCCGACGGCACCTGGCGCCGCGTGAGCGCGGACAGCGAGCCCGATCTCTTCTGGGCATTGCGCGGCGGCGGCGGCAACTTCGGCGTCGTGACGCTCTTCGAATATCAGCTGCATGAAGTCGGTCCGCAGATATACGGCGGCCTCGTCGTCTTTCCGCTCGAACAGGCGAATGAGGTTCTGCCGAAGTATCGCGAGTTCGTCGCGCAATGTCCCGACGAGCTCACCGTGTGGGCCGTGCTGCGTCTCGCGCCGCCGCTGCCGTTTCTTCCCGAGGACGCGCACGGCAAGCCCGTGGTCGTGTTGGCGAGTTGCTATGTCGGCCCGGTCGAAAACGGCGAAAGGGCGCTCGCGCCCGTACGCAGCTTCGGCACGCCCTATGGCGAACATCTCGGCGCGATGCCGTTCGCAGCATGGCAGAAGGCATTCGATCCGCTGCTCACGCCGGGTGAGCGCAACTACTGGAAATCGCACAACTTCGCGAGTCTGAACGACGCAACCTTCGACATCCTGACGAATGCGGTGAAGTCGCTTCCGTCGACGCAGTGCGAGGTCTTCATCGGCGCGATGGGCGGGCAGACGAATCGCGTGCCGGTCGATGCAACCGCTTATGCGAATCGCGATTCGATCTACACGATCAACATTCACGGCCGCTGGAGCGAGGCCGCGGACGACGAGAAGTGCACGAAGTGGGCGCGCGACATGTTCTCCGCGATGACGCCGCATGCAATCGGCAGCGTCTACGTGAACTTCATGACGGGAGAAGAAGGAGACCGTGTGAGAGCGGCGTATGGTCCGAATTACGAGCGGCTCGCCGAAGTGAAGCGGCGCTACGATCCGGATAACCTGTTCCGCAGCAATCAGAACATCACGCCGGCGGCGTGACGGCAGGTGCGTCGTGTTTCGCGATGAAACACGACGCACCGCAAGCGTCGTTCAGGGCCGGTTCAGTTGACGGCCGATATCGCGCGTGCCGAACTTCGACGCGTCGTTATCGGCTTCTTCGTAGACGAGCTTGAGCGTTTCGACGCTCAGATATTGACGCAAGAGGCCCAAAAATCTTGGCTCGACCGCGAGACGCAGCCGGTCGAATCGTTGATGCAAGCGGCTCCGTTCGAGATAATCCGCGACGGCCCGCGCGAACTTCTCACGATCCATTTCTGCCGTTTCGGTCGCGCGCGGCGCGGGGTTCCTGAGGTCCTCGACTTGCCGCAAATCCAGCTTCAATCCCTGCGTTTCGAAGATCCGGGCACGGCTGCCGTCGGCGGCGAGAACCCAGGTGATGGCGGTCATGATGCTCCTCCTGTTCGCCAGCCCAAGCGGGCTCCCGCCATTGTGCGCCTAATCTTCGTTTAGCGGCTTCGTTGTCGCCCCGCATTCGTTTTCGCGGCGCAGCAACGCGCGCGCGAATGTGCATCAAGGCAGCATCGAACCGCTCGCTGCGAAGCGCGTGTGGAACGAAAACGCCTGATCGAGGCGATGCGGCGTATGTCCGCCGAGCGCTGCTGCATCGCGGTAATAGTCGCGCAAAAGATCGCGATAGAGCGGATGCGCGCAGTGCTCGATCACGCTCATCGCGCGTTCGCGTGGCGCGAGGCCGGTGAGGTTGGCGAGCCCGCGTTCGGTCACGACGATATCGACATCGTGTTCGTTGTGGTCGCAATGGGGCACCATCGGCACGATGCTCGAGATACGGCCGTCCTTCGCGACCGATTTCGTCGCGAACACCGCATACGCCGCATTGCGCGCGAAGTCGCCCGAGCCGCCGATGCCGTTCATCATGTGCGTGCCGCCGACGTGCGTCGAATTCACGTTGCCGTAGATGTCGGCTTCGAGCGCCGTGTTGATCGCGATGAGACCGAGACGCCGAATCACTTCAGGATGATTGCTCACTTCCTGCGGCCGCAGCACGAGCCGGTCGCGATAGCGTTCGATCTCGTTGAACACTTTCTCCTGCCGTTGCGCGGACAGCGTGATCGACGCGCCCGATGCGAACGTCGCCTTGCCTGAGTCGAGCAGATCGAAGGTCGAGTCTTGCAGCACTTCGGAATAGATCGTCAGCGCTTCGAACGGCGACGCCGCGAACCCCGACAGCACAGCGTTCGCAATGGTGCCGATGCCGGCCTGCAACGGCGGCAACTGTTTCGGCAGACGCCCGCGCGAGACTTCATGCTGAAAGAACTCGATGAGATGACCGGCGATCAACGCCGTGTCCTGGTCGGCGGGCAACACGGTGGATGCGCTGTCCGGCTTGTCGGTGATGACGATCGCGGCGATCTTCTCGATCGGAATCTCGATGGCGGCCGCGCCGATCCGGTCATGCGGGCGCACGATCGGCAGCGCTTCGCGCGCGGGACGGCGCTCGGGAATCCAGATGTCGTGCAGGCCTTCGAGCGAGAGCGGCTGCGCCAGATTGATCTCGACGATCACGCGTTCGGCGAGGATCGCGAAGCTCGCGGTATTGCCGACCGAGGTCGTCGGCACGATGCCGCCGCTCTCGGTGATCGCGGCTGCTTCGACGATCGCGAGGTCGAGCTTGCCGAGGCGATTCGCGCGCAGCAGTTCGACCGTCTCCGACAGGTGTTGATCGACGAACATTACGTCGCCGCGGTTGATCGCGCGGCGCAAGGTCGTGTCGACCTGAAACGGCAGGCGTCGCGCAATCGCACCGGCTTCGGTCAGGATGCGGTCCGTGTCATGACCGAGCGATGCGCCCGTCATGAGCGTGATACGCAACGGTTCGTCTTCCTCGCGGGCGCGGCGCGCGATTTCGAGCGGCACGGCTTTCGCGTCACCCGCGCGCGTAAAGCCGCTTGCGCCGACGATCATACCGTCGCGAACGAGTTGAGCCGCTTCGGCGGCCGTGGTGATTTTTCCGCGCAACGCGGCACAGCGAATACGATCTTCGTACATCGACGTCTATCTTCAAGAGCTTCGTTTAACCGAAGGCGATTATAGGTAGCGCGGTTTGCCGTCGAAATCGCAACGTTGAAAGACATTGTTCCAATGCCGTGCGACATTGCGCTTTGTCCAAATCGATGCACGCGAGCGCGTTCGCACGCGCCATGAAAGTGCGGCAAAAGAGCGCGCTGGCGAAAAATCGATTCGACTATAAGACGCGCGACGCCGTGGATTAATCGCCGGACCAGGAAGTCAGCTTTGCATGGCGAGGAAGGATGCGTTCAGCGATGCGCGTCGAAGGGCGCATCCGGATCCACCAGCGCCGTGCGGACGAAGTGCAGGCACGCGAGCACGCGCTGCACCTCGCGCCGCGCGTTGCGTTCGTCGCGCGTGCGTTCGAGCATGTCTTCTGCGATCACGATCGACGCGACGACCGAAGCTATCGCGCGACGCAGCGTCCGGCTATCCGGCGTGCGGAACAGCACGGCGATATCGCGCAGCACACGCGCGAGCGACGTGCTCCACGCGATGCGCAATGCATCGGGAAAGCACGCCGTATGCAGCGCGCGGGAGTCGCGCCGAAGATCGATCATCGCTTGTCCGACTTCGAGCGTGACGAGCATCCACAGAAGCGCATGCCGATGTTCACGCGAGCGTCGCGTGAGCAAGGCGCGCAATTGCGACATCAGATCGTGCGTGCCCGAATGGAAGCGCTCGCCGAGTCCCGCGAGCTTGCCTTCGCATGCGAGCGCCGCTTGCGCGCGCAATTGCGCGAGCGTCTTGCCGACGAGCCAACGCGTGCGTGGCGGCACGATGACCGCGCACGCGATGGCCGCGCCGAGCATCGCGACGAGAACGGCAACGCCGTTGTTCAGCAACAGGCCCGGATCGTAGACGATGCGATTGTCGGGCGCGGCGAGCAGGCAGAAGAACACGCAGAAGCCGATGCCATAGCCCGCGCTCGACGGACGCATCGCGAGAAAAGCGCCTGCCGCGAGCGGCGGCGCGAGCATCGCGCACAGGAGCGCCAGGCCGTCGATCGCCGGATACACGCGACACAGATATGCATATCCGATGACGATCGCGAGCGCCGCACCCGCGGCCATCTGCGCGATGAATTTCGAAGGCCGCGCCAATGCCGACGACAACGCGCACGCGAGCGTCGCGCCGATGACGGCGTAGCCTCCGCTCGGCCACGCCGTCACGATCCAGAACCAGGCCGTCGCCGCGATCACGATGCCTGTACGCATGAAGGTCGCGACGACGACGAAGCGGCTGGTCCGCGCGTCGTATCGCGGCGCCGCGCGATGGTTCGGAATCGACAGATAGCGAATCGTATCGGCGATGAAGCGATACAGCAGCTCCGCCGATGTCGTGAAATCGAGTTGCGTCGCGTGATCGGTGTGAGGGAGCGCGCGTTGTGCATCGCGCAGGCGTTTCGGCAGCGTCGCTTTGTAGCGCTCCAGATGTTCCTTCAGCGCTTCGCGTTCGAAGATCTGCGCAAGCTCTTCGAAGAAGGGCGCGAGTGCATCGCTCGCGCGCAGGCGCTTCATCGATTGATCGAGCGCATGCAGGCGCGCGCATGCGTCCATGAAGGCGCTGTTCAGTTGCGCCAGCTTGCCGTTGCCCTGACGCATCGCGGGCGACTCATACGTGGCGAAACCACGCGTCGCTTCGAAGCCGACGATCTCATCGACGAAATCGGCGAAGCGGCGTTCGCGCGCGATACGCGAAAGACGTCCGCGCAATACGTCGGCGGCGAATGCGGCGAAACGCATCCGGCGCGCATCGAGCGACTGCGTGAGCGTCGCGCTCGCATGACGCGGAAACACGAGCGCGCTCACCACGCTCGAACACACGATGCCGAGCATCACTTCCGCACCGCGCGTGAGCGTTGCGATGAGCAGGCTGTTCGGATCGGTGACGGCGGGAATGCCGATCAGCGCAGCCGTATAGCCCGCGAGCACGAAGCCATACCAGCGAAAGTGCCGGTAACGCACGGCGAGCGCGGTGCACGCCGCGACCCATATCGTCAGCGCGAGCGCATGGAGCTCGGGCTGTTGCACGAACACGGCGCCGAGCGCGAGCGCGGCGATCATGCCGAGCGCCGTGCCCGCGAAACGATAGACGCTCTTCGCGAGCACCATGCCGGAGAACGGCTGCATCAGGACGAAGGTGGTCGTCATCGCGACGCGCGGCTGCGGCAATTCCAGCCGCATCGCAATGCTCATCGCGATGAACGCGGCCAGCAAGGTCTTTGCGAGATGCAGCCAGACGTGGCCATCGGTGACGAGCCAGTCGCGCATCGACAGGCGTGCTTGCTGGAGCGACATGCTGACCGCCGATAGTCCTCTCGTCATGAAGGCGCCGATTGTAGGCAAGCGGACCGGGCGGATTAATGTGCAAATCAGGGAACATTCTTTCCTGATTCAACAACAATCGATCGCGCGCCAAGGCGGACAATAGCGCTTCCGAAGTGAATGTGACGGTTTGATGGACACCCTACAGAACATGCGGGTTTTCACTCGCGTGATCGAGGCCGGCAGCTTTACGGCTGCGGCTCAGTCGATGAACTCGACGACCGGCGCGATGTCGCGCGCCGTATCCGAACTCGAAGCCCATTTGCGCACGCGCCTGATGAACCGCTCCACGCGGCGTCTCGCGCTGACATCGGCGGGCGAGCGTTATCTGAAGCGCGTGCGGCAGATTCTCGCCGATATCGACGGCGCCGAAGAAGAAGCAAGCTGCGCGTATGAGCATCCGACGGGCACGTTGCGCATGTCCAGTTTCGCGAGCGTCGGACAACATTACATATTGCCTGCGATCGCGCGATATCGCGCGCTCTATCCCGATGTGAAAGTCGAACTCACGCTATCGCAGCGCATGCCCGATCTCTTCGAAGGCAGCAGCGACGTAGCGGTGGTGTCGGCGGGCGCGCTGTCGGATTCTGAAGTGATTTCGCACAAGCTGGGCGAGACCTTCAGCATTCTGTGCGCGTCGCCGGAATACATACGTTCGCGCGGCGCGCCCGACGTGCCCGCGGATCTCGCGCAACACGATTGCCTCACGCTGCAGACGCCCGCGTTTCCCGCGCGCGAGTGGACGCTCGAAGGGCCGGAAGGCCGCGAGACGATGCAGATCAGCGGAACGGTGCAGGTGAACATCGCGGAATCGCTCGTCGTCGCGATTCGCGAAGGCATGGGCATCGGCATGTTGCCGCTCTATGCTGCGATCGAAGGCTTGCGCAATGGCTCGCTCGTGCGCGTGCTACCGCAGCACACGCTGCAGCGCACGAATCTCTACGCGCTCTATGCGTCGCGCAAGTTCGTCGATGCGAAGACGCGTACGTGGGTCGAATTCCTGCGCGCGCATCTTCCCGACGTGATCGCGCGCGATGAAGCGTTGCTCGCGGAAGTGGGCCGAACGCCATCGAAGGTTCTGCGCGCCGCGTGAATCACGTATCGCTCCACATGCGCAACAGGTTGTGATAGCAGCCGACGAGCGTGCGTTTCGCGCTTTCGTCGCCGTTGGTCGCATTCAGGCGTTGAATGGAGTTGTCGAGATCGAAGAGCAGCGCGCGTTGCGCATCGTCGCGCACGAGGCTTTGCGCCCAGAAGAAACTCGACACGCGTGCGCCGCGCGTGACGGGCCGCACCTGATGCAGGCTCGTCGCGGGATAGACGATCGCATGTCCCGCGGGCAGCTTCACTTCCTGCACGCCGTACGTGTCTTCGATGATGAGCTCGCCGCCGTCGTATTCGTCGGGCGGCGTGAGAAAGAGCGTGATCGATACATCGGTACGCACGCGCGCGCCATGCCCCGGCACGATGCGGATCGCGCCATCGACATGACTGCCGAAATGCATGCCGCCTTCATAGCGATTGAAAAGCGGCGGATATACGCGATTGGGCAGCACCGCGCTGATGAAAAGCGGATGACGCTCCAGCACGCCGACGAGCGCGTCGCCGAGTTCGAGCGCGATCGGCGAGCCTTCCGCGATCTGCATGTTGCGCTTGACCGGCGCGCCCTGATAGCCGGCGGTCGCGCGGCCATCGACCCATGAGTCGCTTGCTTCGAGACGCGCGCGCATTGCGGCGGCGTCCTCGGGGGAGAGCACGTTCGGTATCGAGAGGATCATTGTCATTGCCTTCGCGAGCGCGCGCCATGAGTCGCATGGCGCGCGCATTCGCATCACATCACATCAACGGAAGCGGTAATTCAACGTCGCGATGAACGTGCGGCCGAGACCCGGCACCGCGCGTCCGCCATCGGACGGAATCAGGGCGTCGTAGTACTTCTTGTCGAACAGGTTCTGCACGTTGAACTGGATATCGTAGCGCTTCTGATGATATGCGGCCATCGCGTCCCAGCGCACGTAGCCGCCCGCTTGAACGAAATTGTTGTTCGCCGCGTAGCGCGACGATACATACGAAGGCCCGCCGCCGATCTGCCATACGGGCGTGAAGTCGTACGTCGTCCACAGCGTCAACATGTGCTTCGGCGTGTTGGCGGGCGTGTTGCCTTGCGTGCCGTCGAATGCCTTCAGGATGGTGCCATCCATGTACGTGTAGCCGCCGAACATCTGCCATTGCCGCGTGATGTGGCCGGCGATGCCGAGCTGATAGCCGCGCACGCGCACGTCGCCATCGAGTGAATAGCTGCCGTCCGAAGCGAGCGTGCGCGCATTGGTCTTCTCGATGTTGAAGAGCGATTGCGTGATCGACAGGCCGCCGTTCAGCAGATCCCACTTCGAGCCGATTTCATAGGACTTGTTGTGCTCGGGCGGCAGGTTTTGCTGGCCGTTGGTGAGCGTGAGCGCTTCGAGCGACGGATCGAACGACGTGCCGTACGAGACGTAGTACGACTGCCAGTCCGTCGGCTGCCATACGACGCCTGTGCGCACGCTCGTGAAATAGTTCGTCTGCGTCGCGTAACCGGGCTGATTGATCGAGTTGTTGATCGCCGCTTCATAGCGGTCCCAGCGCACGCCGCCGATCCACTTCCAGTGCTCGCCGATCGAGATGGTGTCGTTCAAATAGACGCCGATGCCGTTCGCGCTCGACTCCGCGAGATTGGTCGCCACTTCGCGATAGTTCGCTGGACGCGGCACATACGCCGGATCCACGAGCGGCACGATGGCGAGCGTGTTCGACGGCAGACCCGGCGTGGTCGCCGTGAAGGTCTGGTTGCTATACGTTTCGTGACTCAGATCGACGCCCGCGAGCATGTCGTGCTTCAAGGGGCCGGTCGCGAACTTGCCTTGAACGTCGGTCGTGTTGTAGACCGAGTGATCGTTGATGGTGCGGTCCTTGCCTTGCAGACGCACGAAGAGCGACGAGAGCGGCAGCGTCGTGTAATTGCCGTTCGAGAGCGCGGGCGACGTGCCGAGCGGGCCCGTCAGCACGGCCGCCGCGTTGGTCGCGCGCGCTTCGGTGCTGTAGTGGCTGAACTGCGTCTGGTTGCGCAGCGTGAACATGTCGTCGAAGCGATGTTCGATGCGCGCGTTCACCGTCTGCACATCCTGAATCGTGCGGTCGTCGGTGAAGCCGTAGAAGGTCTTCGTATCGACGGGCGCGGGATGGCCGTTCAACGGCGGAATGCCGTAGTCGGGCTGATCGCGGTTGTGCTGGATCAGCGCCGACAACGTCACCTGCGTCGGCGTGCCGATGCCGAATTTCACTTCGGGCGCGATGCCGTAGTCCTTGTTGATCATCTCGTCGCGCGTCGAGCCCATCGACTGGCCGAACGCGTTGATGCGGAACGCGGAGGTATCCGTCATCGGCTGATTGATATCGACCGTCGTGCGATAGCGGTCGTGCGTGCCGGCTTGCAGCGAGACATCGGCGCGCGGATTCAGCGTCGGCTGCTTGCTGACCTGATTGATGACGCCGCCCGTCGAACCGCGCCCGAAGTACAGCGACGACGGCCCGTACAGCACGTCGATCGATTCCAGATTGAACGTATCGCGATAGTACTGGCCGCGATCGCGGAAGCCGTCGAGATAGATGTCGGTGCGCGCCGAGAAGCCGCGCAGGTTGATGTTATTGCCGATCTGGCCGCCTTCGGCCGCGCCGAGCGTGACGCCGGGCACGTTGCGCAGCGCATCGGAGAAAGAGCTCACGGCCTGCGATTGCAGCACCGCCTTCGGCACCACGACGACGGCTTGCGGAATGTCGCGCAGCGCGGTCGGCACCTTTGCGCCGACGCTCGACATCTCCGGCTGGAAGTCGGGCGCGTCGGCCTGACCCGTCACCTTGACGGCGGGCAGGGTCGCGGTTTCGGGTGCGGCGGCGGAGGGCGTGTCTTGCGGTGCGGCTTGTGCGGATTGCGGGGCGGTCTGGGCGTAAAGCGGCGCGGCCATGGGCACGGCGGCAATAGTCACCAATGCCGCAGCAAGCGGCGTCTTTCTCAACATGTCGTTTTCCCGATGCTTGTTAGTGAAATTCAAATCGGCAGCGAAGCGGGTTTTCGACTGCCGACGTTGACCGATCCGAGATCGAGGCGAAGGCGGGCGACGTCGTCGAGAAAGAACCGGCGGCGGCGCCCTGGGAGCGCACGTCGCGCTCGACGGGCTTCATTGAGTCAACCTATCGGCGCGATGGTGTTAAATGCGAATCAGTATCATTACATGTCTCAGAAACATTTGGAAATATCCTAGTTTCGCGACGGGTCTTTTTGCCCCTTTTTGTGACGGCGGCGCAACGTAAGATTCTGTAAGGTTGGCTTTGGCGCTTGGGCGGCGCCGCTGAAGGCTTGCTGGACGGGATTGAGCGGGCGAGCAGCAGGCGATGAAGAACGACGCTACGACGAAGCGCTTCAGAACCCCGCGACGCCCGATGTAACGAGCGAGTAAGGTCCGCTCGTCAATTGCTGTCTGAGAAACTCGATGCACACGCGAATCTTCGCCGAATGCGACGAGCGCGCCGACGTCACCGCCCACACGTCCGCGCGCTGCCGATAAGCCGGCAGAACGGGCACGAGACGGCCGTTTTGAAGACTGCCGGCGGCGTCCCAGATCGAGCACATCACGATGCCGAAACCTTCCTCGGCCCACTGCCGCACGATGTCGCTGTGGTTCGAAGCAATCGGCCCGGTCACTTTGACGCTTTCCTCGCCGTTCGGCCCGGCGAGCCGCCAGACGCCGAAACGCTGATCGCGCCCGCGAAACAGCAGGCAATCGTGATGCGCCAGTTCGGCCAGCGTTCTAGGCGTGCCGCGCCGTTCGAGATACGCGGGCGCGGCGGCGAGCACGCGAAAACTGTCGACGATCTTGTGCGCGATCAGATGCGGCTCCAGCACTTCGCCGACGCGAATGTCGATATCGAAGTTCTCGCCGACGAGATCGACGCGCCGGTCGAGCAGTTCGAGCCAGATTTCCAGCCCCGGATGGCGACGCCGTAGCAAGGTGAGCGCGGGCGAAACATGCTCGCGCCCGAGCCGCAGACTCGTGCCGATCCGCAAGACGCCGCGCGGATCGTCGAGGCCGGCGAAGGCGTCGGCCATGCCCTGGACGTCGTCGAGAATCTTTTGCGCCCATTGGAACGCCGCTTCGCCGTCGCTCGTGATGGACACGCGGCGCGTCGTGCGCGTGAAGAGCCTGACGCCGAGACTCGTCTCCAGCATCGCAATGCGCTTGCTGACGTGCGCCGGCGAGATGCCGGTCTCGGTCGCGGCGGCGATGAAGCTCGAACGCCGCGCGACGATGCAGAACAACTGCAAGTCGCGCAGGAATTGGTCGTTGTTCGCGACGAGCGCGCTTTGCGTTTTCATTCGAACGATGTTGGCCCGCTTGCGGCAGTGGATCAAGCCTAGCCGCAAGCGCGGCGCACGCGCAAGAACATCAGTTCGACAGCGACAGATACGGCGAGCTGAACGCCTGCGGCGGAAACACCGGCTGCGCGCCGCCTTGACGCGTGAAGCTGTAGCGCACATAAACGGCGGCGAGCCACTCGCGATACTGATACGCGTTGCCGAACGATGCCGTCGCGCCGAACGCGAGTTGTGGCGCGAGCTGGTATTCGCCCGTCGCGCTGAGCGAATACGACACGCCCGTCTTGCTCTGGCCGGGATAGACCGCGCCCGCATCCGGCGTCGCGCCGGAACTCGCGGCTCGCGCCTGATACGTGCCGTTCGTCGGGAAATAGTCCGACGCGTCCTGCCGATAATGCTGCACGCCGATCGAACCCTTCAGGTCGTACGTGAAAAGCCCCGTGCGTCCCATGTATTCGACCGGGAAGTTCAGGATCACGTACTGCTGCGGGCTGAAGTAGCCGCCTTGGCCATACGTGAAGTACGACAGGTTCTTGTCGTAGTGCATCAGCGTGGTGTTGGCGCCGACGGTCAGCGTCTGGTCGGCATCCTTGATGAGACGCGTGTAGATGCCGCCGCCGCCCTTCACCGCGTTGTTGGTCGCGACCTGATTGCCGTCGAGGAACTGATACGCCGCGTTCACGTAGACGCCGCTCGTGCCGTCGTCCCAGCCGAGGTCGGCGCGCGCGCCCGTCGATGTCACGCCGCCCCATTCGAGGTTCGCGCCCTGATCGCGCGCGCCGGCGTACGAAAGCAGGCTGTCGGTGACGGCGCGGCGGGCGACGGCGAGCGAATACGACACCTTGTCGGTGATTGCCTTCTGATACTGCAATCCGCCGACGACATTGGTCTCGCGAAAGCCGAGCGGCGTCGTGCCGACATCGCCCTTGAAGTTGCGGTTCTCGTAGCCGAGCGAGAGCCCGACGCCCGTCGCCGTCTGCGAGCCGTAGTTGTTGGTGGGCGGCGTGGCGGTCGCGCCGAGGCCGGAGCCGAAGCGCGCGAGCGTGTTCGGCTCGCTGCTCGCGGTGCCGGCGTCGAGCGTGACGGGCGTCGCGCGCACGATGACGTGGCCGTTGCCGGCCTTGATGCGGCCTTCGATGGGCGCTTCGATATCGGTCAGGTTCGAGAGGCCGTCCTCGCCGTCGCGGCTGCGGAAGATGAGGCCGCCGGAAATCGTGCTCGCCTGCTCGCGATTGATCTGCGCGAGTTCCTCCGCGACGCCCGCCGTCTGCGAATTCGCGACCGGCGCGGGAACGCCGCCCGTGCTCATCGTCGCGGCTGCGGCGGCGCGCTGCGCGGGTTGCGCCTGCGACGGGTAATAAGGCTGCGCGTAGCCCGCGGGCGGCTGCGGGATGTACTGCTGCTGCGCGTACTGCGGCGGCGCGTATGGCTGCGGCGCGTACTGTTGCGGCTGCTGGTAATAAGGCTGCTGCTGCGGCGGCGGCGCGCCGTAGGCGTACGGATCGGCGGGACGCGTCGTCGCGGTCTTGGGCGATGACGCCGGCTTCCTCTTCGAGCTGGCGGGCAGCGGCGCGTTGTACGCATTGGCTTGCGCCTCGCGCGCGCCGGGCGACATCGGCCAGGGCTCGGCATACGGATCCTGCGCGGCGTAAGGCTGCTGCTGATACGGCTGCTGTTGATACTGCGGCGGCTGCGGATAAGCCGGCTGATACCCGCCATCCTGTCCCGGATACGGCTGCAACGGCGCGCCCGATTGACCCGAGCCATACGCGTCGGGTCCGTAGCCGCCGCTCGGCACCGGGCGCGGCGCGGCGTTGGGCATCGTCATCGGAGCGGAGGACGGCGCGACGTAAGGCACGGAATACGGCGCGGGCTGAGGAGGCGGCAGATAGTTCGGCACGGGCTGCGAATAACCTTGAGGAAGGGCCTGACGATAAGACGCGTCCGATGCGAGCGCCGGGTTCGACGCCGTATCGACGGCCGTCTTGCCTTCGAACGGATTGGTGCCGGGCAGCGGATTCGAGCCGACACGGCTCATCGCGGTTTCCCAGCCGGGCGGGACATTGCCGCGTCCCTGCGCCGACGCCGCCGGCGCGGGCGTATTCGCGGCGACGAGCGAGCGTTGCAGGAACTGCGCGGCGAGATCGAGCTTGCCTTGCGCGCGATACATCCGGCCGATCGCGGCGAGCACGCCCGGATCGTTCGGCGCGGCTTCGTACGCCTGATTCGCGTAGGTCTGAGCGAGCTTGAAATCGCGCACGCCGCTCGCCGCCGACATCGCCGCCGTCTGCAAGCCGATATCGTCCGGACGGCGCGACAGCGCTTTTTGATAGCACGAGAGCGCGTTGCGGTCATCGCCCGCCGATGTGTACATGCGGCCGAGCGCCGCCTGCAGGTCGGCGTTGTCGGGCATCGCGGCGAGCCACGGCGCGATCACGTCGTAGGCGGCGGCGAGATCGCCTTGCCGGCGCACGACATCCGCACGCGCGATGACGATGCCCACGTTCAGATTGTTGAAGTCCGCGCGCTGCTGCGTCGTGAGCGGCATCGATTGCAGGCGGCGCATCACCGAGCCGAGCTCGGCTTCCTGCTGCGTCGCCGACAGAATGCCCGCGTATTGCAGCAGAAGACCGGTATCGTTCGGCGCATTGGCGATGGCGCCGCGCACGAGCGACAACGCCCGCGCCGGATCGCCCGCCTTGACGTAGGCCGATGCCACCGCGCCCATCAATTCCGCATTGCCCGCCGCAACGGGTTCCGCGCGGCGCAGAATCGCGAACGCCTGCTGACGCTGACCGGACGCAGCGGCGCGCGTCGCGAGATCGGCCTGCTGATGCACCCACAGGCGATGTTGCAACGCGGTCATCGCCGGCGTGCGTTGCGCGGCCGGAATGCGGTCGAGTTGCGCGAGCCCGGCCGGCCAGTCCTGCGTTTCGGCGGAGAGCAGCGCGCTCGCGTAGAGCGCGTCGGTCATGTCGGGATGCGTGGCGAGCAGGCCGTCCATCATGCTGCGCGCATTGCCGACCGCGCCCTGACGGACGTAGATGCGCGCGAGATCGAGCCGCAGCCACGGATCGTCGGGATTGTTGAGCAGCGCGTCTTCGAAGAGACTGCGCGCCGCACCGAGATCGCCGCGTGCTTCCGCCGCGCGCGCCTGTGCCGCCTGCGCTTCGCCGCGCAGCTTGTTGATGCCGCCGGCCTTCGCCTGCTGTTCCGTGTTCAGCCGATTGGCGAACTCGAGCGCTTCGTCGCCGCGCCCTTGCGCGGCCAGTGCGCCGACGAGTCCGCGAATCGCATCCGGATTGTCGGCCTGGCGGCGCAGCGCCATGCGATACGCCGCTTCCGCGCCGCGCGGGTCGCCGTTCGCGAGCAGCATTTCGCCGAGCAGCACTTGCGCGGTGACTTCGGACGGATCGGTTGCGATCGCGCGTTCGAACAGCGCCTTCGCTTGCGCGATCTGGCCGTTGCTGCGCGCGCCGATGGCATCGCTCGTATAGGTCCAGTAGGTCGCGCTCGTGAGCGCGTCTTTCCAGCGCGCCGCATTGCCGGCCCGCGACGCGCGTTCGAGATACGTGCGCGCTTCGGAAAAACGCTCCTGCTTCAACGACGCGACGCCCATGCCGCCGAGCGCATCGGCGTCGTTCGGATTGCTCGCCAGCACCGACGAAAAACGCGCGCGCGCCGTCACGAGGTCGCCGCGATCGAGCGCGGTGAAACCTTCCGCGACGGTCCGTCCGCGCGCATCGACGGCGGCGTCGGCCTGCGAGCGCTCGCGTGCCGATTTGTCCTGCTGCACCATCGAATCGAAGCGCGCTTTGACGGCGGCGTCATCGGGCGCGACTTGCAGATACGCCTGATAAAGCGGCGCATCCGATGCGCGCGCGCCGAGCCACAAGAGCGCCTGCCGCCAGCTTTTTCTCGCGTCGGCGCCGACAGCGCTGTCGCCCGACAGCTTCGCGAGCCGCGCGATGCCGTCGCGCCGCGTCGTATCGCGATACGTCAGATGCTGCGCATAGGCGAGCTGATAGCGCGGCTCGTCGGGATTCTCGCGCGCCAGTTGTTCGAGGCCGCGCCGCGCTTCGTCCCAGCCTTGCGGCGTGGCGGCGAGCGCCTGGTAATACTCCAGCTGAAGTCCGGGCGTCGCGGGCTTGCCGTCGATCGCGCGCTTGTATTCCTGCACCGCCGATGCGCTTTGTCCGCTTTGCGCGAGACGCCGCGCGTCGTTCACGGTCTGATCGCGCGAACTGGTTTCGCCAAGCCGCCGGCCGAGTTCGTCGATGTTCGGATAACTCGGCGCGACCTGGCGCAACTGCGCGAGATACTGCTGCGCGCCGCTGCCGTCCTTGCGATCGGCGAGCACCATGCCCATGCCGAAAAGCGCATCGGGCTGCTTCGGATTGATGCGCAGCACTTTCTGCCACGCCTGTTCCGCGAGATCGCCGCGCTTGTGCGCCTGCCAGTATTTGCCTTGATCGATGAGCACGTTCAGCGGATCGGCGGCGGCCTGCGCGAAGGCCATCGCCGGTGCGGCGCAGATCAGCGCCGCGATCACGCGTTTTCTGGTCTGGATCAGCATGCGCTTCTCCAGTTCGGCACGAGACGGCCGTTTTCATCGAAGCGATATCGACCGTCGATGAAACCGCCGCCAAAGAGACCGAGCACGCGATCGTAATAGACCGGCTCGCGTCCCGCGCCCGGCGGCGCGGTCAGCGCTTCGAGATGCGCGCGCGCGAGGCCCAGGCCGCGTTCGTCGTTGAGCGCCTTGAAGTACGGCGCGAGCGCGGCCCAGTAAGACAGCGGACCTTCGCCCGTCGCCGCGCCGGTCGTCACGTTGACCTTTTCCGGCGGAAAGCCCGCCTGCGCGACGCTCTGGCGCATGCCGCCGAGCGCATCGAGCCACGGACGCGCGAGCGGATCGCCCGGCGACGTCATGCCGGCCCACAGATAGACGCGGATCGCGTCGTAGCTGCCGACATCGCCGTTCTTCGGATCGACGACGAACCGGCCGTTCTGATACGCGGCCCAGTCCGGCGCGTAGCCGCGCGGCGACGTCACCTTGATCGTTTTCGCGGCGCTCTGCGCGAGCTTCGTCCACGGGCCGTCGGGCATGTCGTGCGCGAGCCCGCGCAAAACCGGCAGCGGCAGATAGCTCGGATTCAGCCGCGTCACGTCGCCGATGCGAAAGCCTTGCGGACCGGGCAGAAGCATCGGTCCGAGGCCGGGCAGGTCGACGGTTTCCTGCTTCACGATCTGCGTCGCGAGCGCGTAGGCGAGCTTCGTGTACGCCGGTTCCTTCCACAGGCGACCGGCCTGGAAGAGGTCGTACGCGATCCACACATCCGAGTCCGACGCCGAATTCGGGTCCATCACGCCGAACGAGCCGTCCGGTTTCTTGCCCCATTGCCATGCGGGCAGACGCACGTTATTCGAATCGAACTGATTGGCCGACAAGTTCGTGCGCGTCCAGCCGAGCACCCGGTCGAAGGTCGCGCGGTCGTTGGCGACGAGTGCGAAGAACAGCGCGTAGGACTGGCCTTCGGAGGTCGTCTGCTGCGCTTCGGTCGAACGGTCGATCACGCGGCCATCGGCCTGAACGACGCGCTCCACGAACAGCCGATACGCGGACCAGTCGCATTGCTGCGCCGCGTTTGCGCCCGTCACGGACGCGGCAATCGTTGCACCAGCGAAAATCTTGGCGGTCGATACCCGCATATCAGTCCCTCAGGCGCCGCGCGGCGATCGAGCGCAGCGTACGGTAGAACAGGGCCGCGATGATGAGCGCGGCGAGCACGCCGGCGAGCACCAGCAGAATCGGATGCGACGACAGCGCCCAGCGCATGTAGTGCATCGGCGAAAGATGGCCGACGTAGTACGCCTCGCCGTTCGACGTGACCGTCACCGTGCGGCCGTGGATCACGGCCATCGCGCCTTGAATCGACGGCAGCAGGTCGTTGTCGAGCAGGGCGGCGGAAAGATCGGCGTCGGACTGGCCCGCCGCGCTGATGAGCGCCACCGCGCTGCGCCCGTTCTTGAGCGGCGATTCGAAGCCGGTCAGAAGCGCATCGCCGTTCGAGCTGACGAGCGACAAATCCGCGCGCGCGGGCGAGCGTTCCGGGCCTTGCTCGCCATGCCACCAGTCGACGAGCTTGAACGCGACATCGGAAAGCTGGAACGTGCGCGCGTCGCCGTCGCCGGAAAAGGGCATCTGCTTCGCCCAGCGTTGCAGCAGCGGCTGGCGTCCGGGCGAACCGAGTATCAGCAGATCCTTGTCGGCGAAGCGGTCGACGTCGTTCGCGCTCGTGACCGTCACGCCCGTCACCGGATAACCCGTCGATGCGCCCATGCGGCCCATTTCGAGCAGATACAGGCTGTAGTCGGCCGAGTTCGGCTCGTTCGGCAGCACGACCGCCGTCTGCGAAAGATCGGCCATGCGCGTGAACGGGAAGCCGCCGTTGGCGAACGCGGCCAGATCGGGCAGCGCCATGTAGTGCGGGAAACCGGAGAGATCGATGGTCGAATTCGGATCGACCGCGCCGACGACGTTATCGAGCACGCGGCCCTGGCATTCGCCCGTCTTGGGGATGTCGTAATAGAAATGCAGACGCAGTTGCGCGCGCGGCGTGATGAGCAGCGGCGGCAGATAAATCTCGCGGCGCGCGGCGACCGTCTTGTCCGGCATCACGCGGCTGAAGTAGTGACCGAGATCGAACGTCGATGTCGATACGGCCGGAATGCGCAGCGACTGCACGAAGCCATTGTTGACGCTGATATTGAGCGACGAGCGATCCGGCGCGGGCCGCACCGTGTAGCGATAGCCGAGATCGACGGGCACGCCCTTCGTCTGCCACATGAAGAGATCGGGCGGCACGCGCAGATTCACGCGCACGGCATCGGCGTCGTAGCCGTAGGCGGTCAGGTCGCGCGCTTCCGCGAGCTCGCCGAAGCGCACGGGGCGGTCGGTCGGCAGCCAGTTGGGGGCATCGTACGGGCGGCGCGGCTGAAGGTCGTTGAACTGCGTGATCGTCGCGCTCGTGCCGGACAGCGTGTTCTGTCCGACGCCAAGGGCCTTCGCGGCGGTCTTCAGCTCGTTGTCGTCGCGGCCGAGCACGAGCAAGAGACGCCCGCGCGCGTTCGCGTCGCGTTCGACGAGCGCGATCGTCGGACCGGAGACAGGCGGAATGTCGACGCCCGCGATCTTCGCATCGCCGATGGCGAACACCACGGCATTGCCCGACAGCGGCACGTTGTCCGTCTGCGCCGGAAAGATCGCGCCGCGATAGCCCGCGAGCGAGCCGAAGTACGACGCGACCATGCCGGCGGCTTCGAGCGTCGGCAGGCTCGGCTTGCCCGCGAACACGAAAGGCAGTTCGAGGCGGCGCACGTCGCGCCGGTCGAAGAACGGAGTCGGCAGCGCGGCGAGATCGGGCTTGTTCGCGATCGACGCATACGTGAGATCGAGCGAACTCGCGTTGCTGACGGTCGCCCAGAGCGTCGAGTTCGACGGATCCTCGCACTGCTGCGTGTAGTGGCCGATCAACTGCACGTTGAGGTGATTGAACTCGGTGATGAAGCGCGGATCGATCGCCACGTCGCGCGCGACCAGCGTGCCGGCCTGTTCTTTCGGCACCGGCAGCGTCGCGGCCACTTCGCCGTTGATGAGCACCTTCAACTGCGAAATCGACGGCAACAGCGACGGCGAATAGCTATAGATCAGATGCAGGATCGCGCCGGTCACGACTTCGTCGCCGCGCACCGAAAACGCGATGCCGTTCTGGCCATCGGTGCCGCGCAGTTGCAGCGGATCGAGCGCGCCGTAATCGGCGAAGGTCAGCGTCTGACGGCGGCCGCCCGGAACCAGCGTGCCGGGATCGGCGGTCGTCGGAATGCGCGACGTGAGCGGCTTCTCGGGCTTGCCGGAAAACGCGGGCACGGGCATCGCGAGCGGCGCTTGCTGAATCGACGCCGGGTTGTAGACGACGGCGGGACTCGGCGCGGGCACGGCGCCGACGCCGGTCGCCTGCTGCGCGCCGCCGATTGCCGCAGCGCTTTCGGCCGCCGCCGCGATGGACGCGAAGGGCGCGGCGAACGCCGTCTGCAAGGCCACGAAGACGGCCAGCGCGCGTGCAAAGGGTCGTTCGCAAAAACGCGGCGCGCGCTCGCCCGTTTCTTTTTCAACGCGCAACTTCGACATACCGATGCCCATTTTTATTGGTCTTTGGTTTTCAGCTTCTTCACATCGACCGGGCGCTTGTTCATCCAGGTTCGAAGGTCGCTGTACAAGTGCTCGAACAGTCCCGCGATGCCGCGCGTGCCGACGAGCAGCACATGCGACAGGCCGCGCAACGGCGTGTCCGGACGGCGTCCCTCCGACCATCCGGTCCAGGCGTCCGCGCGCGCGAAAGTGGTCTTCACGAAGTCGTATTCCTGCTCGCGCGTGAGTTGCGAGAAGCGCAGGCCGACGCGTCCGGGTTCCGTATAGCCGACCGTCGCCGGAAACGCGTATTCCTCGTCGCCGCGAAAGAGCGAGACGGTGACGCGCTCGTGCATCGGCACTTCGATCTTGCTCGGCAACGCGACGCCGACGCCGCCTTCCGAATAATCGATGGTCTCGCAGGCGAGCGTGCGGCCGGTCGAGAACTTGAGCATGACGGGCATTTTCATCGTGACGCGATGCGTCGCGCGGACCTGCTTGCGCTCGCTCGCCGCCGCCACCGATGCGCCGAGAATCAGCATGTTGTAGACCGTCCAGCAGAGGTTGAGGATGGTTGTGTTCACTTCGCTGCGCACATGCCAGTTGATGGCGATATGCACGATGCCCGCGACGAAGCCGAGCAGATTGAGGAGCAGCAGGAACAGATACGGCCGCGAGATGGACCAGTCGAAGTAATCCTTCGCGATCTGCCCGCCCTTGGCCGTCACGTTGAACTTGCCGAGCTTCGGGTTGATGACGGCGAGCAGCGTCGGCGCGGTGATGTACGACGCGAGCACCGATTCGTACACTTCGGCCCAGAACGAATGGCGGAAGCTGCGCTGCATGCGCGAATTGGTGATGCTCGCGTGCATCATGTGCGGCAGCGCGAAGATCGCGATGGTGCTCGCCGCCGCTTCGATCACATGCGCGCCGAAGAACAGATACGACAGCGGCGCGGTAAGAAACACGAGACGCGGCACGCCGTAGAAGAAGTGCAGCATGCCGTTGAGATAACACAGCCGCTGGCCGATCTTGAGGCCCTTGCCGGTAAGCGGATTGTCGATGCGGAAGATCTGCGTCATGCCGCGCGCCCAGCGGACGCGCTGCCCGATATGCCCTGAAAGACTTTCCGTGGCAAGACCCGCGGCCTGCGGAATCGCGAGGTACGCGGTCGTATAGCCGAGCCGATGCAGCTTGAGCGCCGTATGCGCGTCTTCGGTCACGGTCTCGACCGCGATGCCGCCGATCTCCTCGACCATCGAACGGCGCAGCACGGCGCAGGAGCCGCAAAAGAAGGTCGCGTTCCAGAGATCGTTGCCGTCCTGCACGAGACCGTAGAACAGTTCGCCTTCGTTCGGCACCTTGCGGAACGTGCCGAGATTGCGTTCGAACGGATCGGGCGAGAAGAAATGGTGCGGCGTCTGCAGCATCGACAGCAGCTTGTCGCGCAGGAACCAGCCGAGGCAGATTTGCAGGAAGGAGCGCGTCGGGATGTGATCGCAATCGAAGATCGCGAGGAATTCGCCCTTCGTGATCTTGAGCGCCTCGTTGATGTTGCCCGCCTTCGCGTGACGGTTATGCGTGCGGATCGTCCAGTTGACGCCCACTTCCTCGCAGAACGTCTTGAATTCGGGGCGACGGCCGTCGTCGAGTACGTGGATCGCGAGCTTGTCCGACGGATAGTCGAGCGCGAGCGCCGCGTAGATCGTCGGCTTCACGACGGAAAGCGGCTCGTTGTACGTCGGGATGAATACGTCGACGGTCGGCCACTGGCTGCGGTCGGCCGGCAGCGGCAAGGGCTTTCTCTTCAGCGGCCACGCGGTCTGGAAGTAGCCGAGCATGAGCACGAGGGTCGCGTAGACTTCGGCGGCGACGAGCAACATGCCCCACGCGGCGTCGAGCGGACGTTCCCAGTAAGTCGTTTCCGTGAGCCGCCAGAACATGTAGCGGCCCGACGCGACGATCGACAGCATGATCATCACGAGCGTCGCGTACTGGCCTTGCAGGCGGCGAAAGCCGAGCGCGCAGACGAAGCAGATCGTCGCGAACGCGAGTTGCTGGCCGAACGCGAGCGGCACCGTGACGACGAAGTAAAGCGCGAACGCGGCGAAGAGCGTGAGCAGGATCACGACGATCCGGCTGCTCCAGATGCCTGCATCGACGAAACGTTCGAGGCGCGAGGTCGCGACGCTCACTTCGGTCTCGGGCGACGGGATCTTGGCGGAACTCATGCGAGCTTCCTCGGCGAAGCGGCCATCGCATCGACGGCCGAGAGGAGCCACTCGCCGCACGCGCGCAAATCGGCGGCGGCTTGCGACAGCGGATCGTAGTGGATGAGCGTCGTGTCGCACGCGAGCGATTCGGAGACGCCTTCGTCCTGATGGATGACGCCCGGAAACAGCTTCGTGCCGAGCATGTTGCGCAGCACCTTCAGCACGTCCTTGCTCAATTGACGCGACTGATCGACCTGATTCACGACGTAGCCCTGACCCGCGAAATCGGCGCGCGGCGCGGCGTAGGCGTCGATCATGCGCTCCATGCCGGGGATCGCGGCGTAGGACGCCGCATCGGCCAGCACGACGTTCAGCGCGAAGTTCGCCGCCGTCAGCGCGGTGCGCGTGTAGACGGACGAGCCCGGCGGCGTATCGACGATCACGATGTCGTTGGCGTCGAGCGCGAGCGAACCGAGCGCATGCGCGAGCCACGCCGGATCGCTATCGACGAGCGCCTCGAAGCGGCGGCGGTCGTCTTCGGTCACCGCGCCGTAAGGCAGCACGGTCACGCCGTCGACGCCATCGAACATCACCGTCTGCCAGGGATCGCGGCTGAGCGTCGCGCGCGAGATGCCGTCGATGCTATCGAGCGGAATGCCGAAGTGCAGGCGCAGCGCGTTCTGCGGATCGAGATCGAGCACGATCACGCGACGATTGCGCGCGGCGAGCACCGACGCCAGATTGGCGGCGAGCGTCGTCTTCCCGACACCGCCTTTCGCGGAAACTACCGTGATGACTTTCATGAGCGTGAGAGGCGGCTCGCGCGAGCGTGCGTGTTCGTGGATTCGTCGCCCTGCGGACGGGCGTGGCGCAGGCGCTCGAACATGGCGTCGAGCGAGTTCGCGGACGCGCTCGGCGCGCTCTGCGTTTGCGGCTTGAAGAGCTTGCCGAGGATCGATTGCGGCGCGGCGGCCGCAGCGGCTGTCACCGGCGCAACTTGCGCAGGCGTGCGGCGCGCCGCGAAGTCCGTTCCGAACGAGGCGGCGGGGCGCGCGAGTTCAGTAGCGTTCGATTCGACCGGCGGGACCATTGTATGAACCGGCGCTGCGTTCGTCTTGGACACGGTCGCCGAATCTGGAATCGTTTCCGTTTGCGCCGGCGCCGATTCGCCGAGCACCGAAAAGCGCAGCGCGCTCAACGACTCCGCCGCCGGCGGATTGACGGCCGGAATCGTGCGGCGATGCGGCCGCGTGAAGAGAGGCTGCCTGCCGCGATGGATCGGCGTCGGCTTGTCGGCATGGTGAGCGGCGGGCGGGGCGGCGGCTTCGTCCGGGCGCGCCCGCGCGGCGTTCGGCTGCACGTCGTGGCGCGGCGCGATCTCCGGAATCGCCGGCTGCGCGAAGTCGAGCGTGGCAAGCAGCGGCCAGCGGGTGCGGGCCGTCGTGGCCTCCTTCTCCCGGCCGATTTCCTGATAGTCGCCTGCATTGCCGCCGAAATGATCGAAGAGCTTCTCGATATCGCGCGAAGTATTCATGATGCCGCTTCCTCGTCGTGCCTGTTCTTGATGCCTGGCCGGTGCTGCCTGTTTTTAGCCGCCCGTTCGGGGCGGTCGATGCCGCCGCGTCGAGGCGGCGGTCGCAATGTGCTGAAGATGCTTCAGGCCGCGACGCGCGCGAGCCTGAATTCGATGGCCGCGTCGTCGCCGAAGTCGCTCGCCTGACGGATCGCGAGTCCTTGTGCGCCGAGCCCGGCGAGCCATCGCTGATACGCGCCTTCGAGGAACGCGGGCGTCCATGCGAGCGCGCTTTCGCCGAAGGCGGGCAGCGGCGCGCAGAAATGCACGATGCTCAGATAGTCGCGCTCGTCGGAGAGCTCGACGAAGCCCCAGTCGGTGTCGTGCCACAGCGCGTTGAGCGCGTCGGCGAGCGTCGACGTGGAATCGCAGGGCGGCAGCGGCCGGGCTTCGGCGAAGCGGCTGCCGACGTTGTGCATCAGTTGACGCAGTTCGTTGCGCCCGATCTGCGCTTCGAACTCCTCCGCGAGCGCTGCCAAAAGGCCGCGCCATTGTCTGGAAATCTGACTGTCCAACAGATAATCGAAAATAGCGGCCATGTTTTGTTCGGCAGGGCGTGAGCCGCCGCGCGTGGTTGATCGGTCCTGCAGACTTGTTTGCGTTCTCGCGGGGGACTGCCGAACCGCGACGATGGATCCGGACGTTTGTCCAGGCGCTATGACACGTCTGAACTTACTTCAATGCAGTTGTTTTCGCCAGTAGAAACACTAGCAGAGGATTTTTTGTCGGATCGGGCGATCAGGACGCAGCAGACGACCCAATTCGGGCGTTCGGCCCTCGCGAGGATGGACGAAATATCGACAGACGCGCGCTATTCCGAAGTCGGATTCGGGCTCGCCCGCAACGGCGGCGGAAGTGTACCATCTCGTTAATGAGCAAAATCAGAGCGTTGGCTCTGAATCACACCGATTGACTTTTCGCAAAACGGCGCAGCCACGGCGTGAACTAAGCCATTGTTTTGTCTGATTAAATGGCCTAAACGCAATCGGACGCGTTGCGGAGCATTTATCTCCCGCGGGCAACGGCCGACAGGCAATCGAAACGCCGCTTCAAAGGGTTTCGCAAGGCCAAAAAAAACGCCCCGAATGGGGCGTTTCGTATGACGTTTCGAACGTTCAGGGATTCGCGCGTACGGCGTCCCTGACTGCGTCCATCACAATGCCGTAATTGAGCGGGATGTCCAGCGAATCGGAGTAGCCGGGTTCGTCGGCGGACTCCTTGGGGACAGCGTGAACCGGAATCGGTTCGTAGGCGGTTTCGCCTGCCGGATTGTCGCGTCCTTCGATGGCACCCTGCAATTGCGGATTCTTCACGGTTAACTCCTTCCGGTAATGGAGCGGCGAGGAACTGCAATATAAACCAATGTCATGACATTTTGGCGACTTCGATTTGGAAACTCGCTCCGAAACTGCTGCGGGCGGCGCGCCGGTAATCGCCGCTGTCGCGCATCTCGAAAGAGTGCGGGGCCTCTAGTTTAATGGTGCGGCGCGCCTCCGAAAGCGCCGTTTCATTATGACGATCGCATGCCGATATTGCGCCCGCCTCGCGAATTCGGCCCGGAAATTGCATGAGTCCATGTTTATCAGGTAAGTTTTTAATCATCGCCGCACGCTATTCGATTCTACGAATCGGTATTCTCCGGAAACAAACGCCATCGAAAGCGTCGGCTGTGGCGCCGGTTATTTCGCTCTATCATCAACCGCGCGGTCGGATCACGCCGGCGCGCCTGCCGCACGTGCAAAGGAGAAAGTGGCAATGAGCAGAATCGCGATCATCGGGGCGACGGGCAATGTCGGCAGCCGTCTGGTGGAAGAATCGTTGCGCCGCGGACACACGGTCACGGCGATCGCGCGCGATACGTCCGGGCTCGCGCAGCGCGATGGCCTGAGTCCGCTGAACGTCGACGCGCTCGATGCCGCCGCGCTCGCCGCCGCGCTCGCCGGACACGACGCCGTGTTCAGCGCGACGCGCTTCGCCACGGTCTCCGAGCCGGCCATCGTGGAGCCGGTGAAGCGGGCGGGCGTGCGGCGCCTGCTGGTCGTGGGCGGCGCGGGCAGCCTGTACGCGGCGCCCGGCCAGCGCGTGCTCGATTTGCCCGATTTCCCCCCGGCGTACAAACCGGAAGCTACGGCGGGCGCGGCATTTCTCGACGCGTTGCGGCGCGAACGCGACGTCGACTGGACGTTCATCTCGCCGTCGGCGGAATTCGTACCGGGTCCGCGGACGCAGAAATTCCGGCTCGGCGTCGACGAATTGCTCGTCGACGGCAGCGGCCGTAGCTGGATTTCGTTCGATGATTACGCGATCGCGTTTCTGAACGAGTTCGAACGCGAATCGCACATCAAACAGCGCATCACCATCGGATATTGAACGCCCGTCAGCCGTGCAAATCGACTTCCATTTGCTCGGCGTCTTTGGGCATCGCGGCGGCCAGAATCATCGCGGATGCGTTTTGCGGCTTCGGATCGCGCTGCGACGGCCGATAAACCTGATCCCCGCGATGAATCGGCATTCCCGATAGCGAGCACACGCCTTCGGCCGTCGCCGTGGTTGCGCGCCAGCCCTGATAGCCGTAGTGGCACGTACCGGGATCGGACCAGTACACGAGCGCCGTCGCGCTGCTCGGGCGCTCGATCACGCGCACGATGGCTTGCGGAAACGGCAGCCGATCATCCGAATGATGCGGATGCGTGCGATTCCAGTCGCGCGTCAGGCGTTCGAGAAACGCGCTCTCCGCGCGGGCGGATTTCTGGGAAGGTGCGGTGCGGGCGATATCCGTGGGCATCGCCTCGAGCAGGTGAACCGTCTGTGACCACGGGTCCGCTCTTTTCGTAAAAGCTGTCATGGCATTGTTCCAGGCTTTGACTCGACCTAGAACGTACGTCATTAAGCATATTCCGATAAATACCGCATCAGTGAATACACTATCCCGTTGCTGCGAATAATCGGGCGGCAACACAAGCGACCCTTCGTCGCGCCTTGGTGGGCGGGCGCTTAAGCGATTCGTAAGCTCGCTCGCGGACCGGTGCAGACCGAAAAATCGATCGGAATCTCCCTCGTTCGCGAGGGTTTTGCGCAATTTGTACGGCAAGAGCACCTGGCGCGGATGCGAGAGCGACAGCGAGGCCCCGATCGGAGCCTCGCGGGATGGGCCCTTCGCATCGTCCGCGATGCGCGTCGTGGACCGGCCAATTTACGCGACGGCGCGCGCCGCCGCGCGGCCTCGCAGCCACTCCAACGCGAGCAGCAGGCTCGTCGAGAACACGATGAGAATCGTTGCGAGCGCCGCTATCGTCGGGCTGATATTTTCGCGGATGCCGGTGAACATCTGCCGTGGCAGCGTCGTCTGGTCGGCGCCGGCGAGAAAGAGCGTGACCACGACTTCGTCGAACGAAGTGGCGAACGCGAACAGCGCGCCCGAAATCACGCCCGGCGCGATGACCGGCAGCGTCACGCGGAAGAACGTCTTGAGCGGGCTCGCGCCGAGCGACTGACTCGCGCGCACGAGATTGTGGTTGAAGTTCTGCAACGTCGCGCCGACGGTCGTCACGACGAAGGGCACGCCGAGCGCCGCGTGCGCCAGAATCAGCCCGAAATACGTGTTCGCGATGCCGAGCGGTGCAAAAAACAGATACATGCCGACGCCGACGACGATCACCGGCACGATCATCGGCGAGATGAGCACGGCCATCAGCACGCTCTTGCCGATGAAATTCGCCTTCGTCAGTCCGACCGCGGCGAGCGTGCCGAGGATCGTCGCGACGAGCGTTGCCGAAGGTGCAACGATGAAGCTGTTCTTCGCCGCCATGCGCCATTCCTGCGACATGACGAGATTGTGATACCAGCGCATCGACCAGCCCGGAATCGGATAGACGAGGAACGTGCTCGACGAGAACGACAGCGGCACGATTGCGAGCACAGGCAGGATCAGATACAGGAGCGTCAGCACGCACAGGATGCGCAGCGCGAAATACCAGATGCGCTCGATCGCGGACGTGTGCGGCGCGAACATCGGTTTGGCGAGTTTCATCTTCTTTACCCCAGGCTCACGTTCGCGCGCGTGAAGCGGCCGTAGACCACGTAGAGCAGCAGCGTCGCGGCGAGCAGTAGCGCGCCGAGCGCGCACGCCATGCCCCAGTTGATCGTTACGTTGGTGAAGTAGGCGATGTAATAGCTGACCATCTGATCGTTCGGCCCGCCGAGGAGCGCCGGCGTGATGTAATAGCCGATGGCGAGAATGAACACGAGCAGCACGCCCGCGCCGATGCCCGGATACGTCTGCGGCACGTACACGCGCCAGAACGCGGCGAACGGATGACTGCCGAGCGACACGGCCGCGCGCTGATACGTCGGCGGCACGGATTTCATGACGCTGTAGAGCGGCAGGATCATGAACGGCAGCAGGATATGCGTCATCGAGATATACACGCCGACACGATTGAACAGCAGCGCGAGCGGCGAGCCGATCAGTCCCGCGCCGATCAGCGCCGTGTTCACGAGGCCCTCGCTTTGCAGCAGCACGATCCACGCGGCGACACGCACCAGTACCGACGTCCAGAACGGGATCAGCACGAGCACCATCACGAGGTTGGCGCGGCGTTCGGGCAGCGTCGAAATCCAGTACGCGAGCGGATAGCCGAGCAGCAAGGCAAACAGCGTCACGCCGACGCCGATCACGAACGTGCGGCCGAATACGTTCAGATAAATCGATTGATCCGGGTCCGCATGGACGATATTGCCGAAGCCGTCCTGCTTGTGATCCAGCGACGCGAGGACATAGAACGGCGAATAGCGGCCGGCGTTCTTCGCGATCGCCTGCCAATAGGCGGGATCGTTCCAGCGCTCGTCGAGTTCGACGATCTTCGACTTGATCTGCGCGGCGGGCAGTGGCTTGCCGTCGTCGCCGGTGAGCGGCATCGCGCGCGCGGTCTTCGCGACGAGCGAGCGGTAGCCCGGAATCTCGGTGTTCAGCCGGCGGGCGAGGGCGCCCATCGATTCGCCTTCGGAAATCGCGGTCAAATCCTGCGCGAGCGCGGCATACGCTTCATCCGATGGCGGCGTCTTGCGGTCCCATTTCGCGAGCGCGGCGCCGGTGTGCGGCAGCGCATTGGCCACTTCGGGATTTTCGATGGCGCGTGTGAGCAGCGCGCCGATCGGCACGACGAAAATCAGAAACAGGAAGATGGCGAGCGGCGCGATCAGCGCGAGCGCCATCGCGCGCTTTTTCGCATCGGCGATCTTCAGTTCGCGCTTCAGACGCGCGCTCGATTCGCGCGATTCTTCGGCGGGGATCGTCATGGTGTTCACGCTTGTGTCTCCTTCTTGACGGTCGCGCCTCCTGGCGACGCGCGACCGTCGCGCCAGCCAGTGCTTACTTCGACGCCCACGCGGTAAAGCGCTGCTCGAGCTCGTCCCCGTGATCGGTCCAGAACGCCATGTCCTGCAGCACGGCGTTCTTCGCGTTCTCAGGCGAGTTCGGCATGTCGGCCTTGGTCTTCGCGTCGAGCGCGGCGATCGCGGCCTTGTTCACCGGGCCGTACGCGATGTTCTTCGCATAGGTTTCCTGCGGCTTCTGCGACACCGAATACGCGATGAACTGCTGCGCCACGTCCTTGTTCGGCGAGCCCTTCGGAATCGCCCAGTAGTCGAGGTCGTAGATGCTGCCGTTCCAGACGACCTTCAGGTTCTTGCCTTCCTTGCGCGCAGCGTCGATACGGCCGTTGTACGCGGTGGACATCACGACATCGCCCGCGACGAGGAATTGCGGCGGCTGCGCGCCCGCTTCCCACCACTGAATCGACGGCTTGAGTTCGTCGAGCTTCTTGAATGCGCGATCCGCGCCCGCCTTGGTGCCGAGCACCTTGTAGACGTCCTTCGGCGCGACGCCGTCGGCCATCAGCGCGAATTCGAGGTTGTAGCGCGCGCCCTTGCGCATGCCACGCTTCCCGGGGAATTTCTTCGTGTCCCAGAAGTCCGCCCAGCCGGCCGGAGCGGTCTTCAGCTTGTCGCCGTTGTAGGCGAGCGCGGTGGACCACACGAAGAAGCCGACGCCGCAGGTTTGCGGCGATTCGGGCACGAGATCGGATTTCTTCGCGATCTTCGACCAGTCGAGCTTTTCATAGAGACCTTCGTCGCAGCCGCGGCCGAGATCGCCGGATTCCACTTCGACGACGTCCCAGTTGACGTGCTTCGCTTCGACCATCGCCTTGACCTTGGCCTGCTCGCCGTTGTATTCGACGGCCGTGACCTTGTTCTTCGACGACTGCTCGAAGGGCTGGTTGAACGCGACTTTCTGCGCGTCGCCGTTCGCGCCGCCGAAGTTGACGACGGTGATTTCCGCCGCGCCCGACATCGCCGACGCGCATGCGAGCGCCGCCGCCATGGAACACAAAGCGAACTTCTTCATGATGGTTTCCTCTCTTCTTCGACTTGGTTTTGTCAGTGGACCTACGGTTGGGAAGTTCAGGCGAACACGCGCAGATGCTCGGGCGCGAATTCGAGCCCGACGGGCGCGCCGGGCGTGAAGCCGTCGAGCGCGGGCGTGCCGAGCGGCACCTTGACGAAGCATTCGTCCTGTTCGCGCACGCCGCAGCGCATGCGAACGTGGTCGCCGAAATAGATGAGGCTTTTCGCTTCGCCGGACAGCGCGTTGATGTTGCCGTTCGCATGGCCGTTGCCTTGCGTGAGATCCGTGAGCTTCATGCGTTCGGGCCGGATGCACGCAATCGCTTCCGCGCCGGGCTTCGCGTTCGCGACATTGAGCCCGGACACGCGCGTGCCGTCGGCTAAACGGATCTCGCAGAACTCGCCCTGAATCTGTTCGATGGTCCCGCGCAGCCGGTTACTGTCGCCGATGAAGTTCGCGACGAACTCGTTGCACGGCGCTTCATACAGATGATCGACGGTGTCGAGCTGCTGCACGATGCCCTTGTCGAATACGGCGACGCGGTCGGACATGGTGAGCGCTTCGCCCTGATCGTGCGTGACGTAGACGAACGTGACGCCGAGCTTCTCGTGCAGCGCCTTGAGTTCGATCTGCATGTGCTCGCGCAACTGCTTGTCGAGCGCGCCGAGGGGTTCGTCCATCAGCACGAGCTTGGGTTCGAACACGAGCGCGCGGGCGAGCGCGATACGCTGCTGCTGCCCGCCGGAAAGCTGCGCCGGATAACGCTTCGCGAAGCTCTCCATGCGAACCATCTTGAGCGCGTTGTTCACGCGATGCGCGCGCTCTTCGGCGGACATCTTCCGAACGGTCAGCGGATATTCGACGTTCTGCTGCACCGAAAGATGCGGAAAGAGCGCGTAGTTCTGAAACACCATGCCGATGTCGCGCTTGTGCGGCGGCACTTTGTTGAGCAACTTGCCGTCGAGCCAGATCTCGCCGCCGGTCGGGAACTCGAAGCCGGCGAGCATCATGAGACAGGTCGTCTTGCCCGAGCCGGATGGCCCGAGCAGCGTGAGAAATTCGCCCTGATAGATGTCGAGATCGAGCGATTTGACGACGAGCGTTTCGCCGTCGTACGTCTTTCGAACGCCGCGAAAACTGACGATCACCTGATCGGATTTCATCTGTCCGTGTCTCCTTCGGAAAAACCCTGTTGCCTACTGCCGGACGGCTGCCGACGTGCGGAAATTATTTCCACTACCTGCGATAACTATAGCCCGCCACGGTTCTACAATGTGGAGCCATTTCAATATTCAAAATAGAACCACTTGAGGGTGACCGGAATAGTGGTTTTCATGCGATGGGAGATACCGTGGATACGATCATCCTGGCCGACTGGCTGAGCGCGCGGCTCGATCGCACGGCCGCCGAGCCGATGTACCGGCAAGTGCTCGAACTGATGCAGCAGGCCATTCTCACGAGCCAGCTCGCGCCGGGCACGAAGTTGCCGAGTTCGCGCACGCTCGCGATCGATCTCGGCATCGCGCGCAATACCGTCCTGCATGTCTACGATCAGCTCACGGCCGAAGGCTATGTGAATTCGACGACCGGCAGCGGCACGTATGTCGCCGACACCGCGCCGCGCGATGGCGTCGCGAAGAAAGCGAAAGCCGAGGAAACGAAGGCGTCGTGCACGATCTCGCGGCGCGGCGAGCGCCTGATCGCGCAGGCGGGCGTGTCGCCGAAACAGTGGGGCGCGTTCATGCCCGGCGTGCCGGACGTCGCCGAGTTTCCGGCACGCACATGGAGCCGCTTGCAGGCGCGTCTATGGAAGCGCGCGAACCCCGATCTGCTGACGTATGCGCCGGGCGGCGGCTATCGTCCGCTGCGGCGCGCGTTGTCGGATTATTTGCGCGTCGCGCGCTCCGTGAAGTGTCAGCCAGACCAGATCATCATCACGACCGGCATTCATCAGTCGATCGATCTCGCCGTGCGCCTGCTCACCGATTTCGGCGATCGCGCGTGGGTCGAGGAGCCGTGCTACTGGGGCGCGCGCAGCGTGCTGCAATCGTCGGGGCTGACGCTCGTGCCGATTCCCGTCGACGAGGAAGGGCTCAATCCGGCCGCGCGCGACATGACCGAGCCGCCGCGCATCGCGCTCGTGACGCCGTCGCATCAATATCCGCTCGGCATGGTGATGAGTCTCGCGCGGCGTCGCGCGCTGCTCGAGTTCGCGCGCCAGCACAAGGTGTGGATCATCGAGGACGATTACGACAGCGAGTTCCGCTACGGCAGCCGGCCGCTTTCGTCGTTGCAGGGACTCGACGACGCGGGGCAGGTGATCTATGTCGGCAGTCTCGGCAAGATGCTTTATCCCGGCTTGCGCATGGGTTACATGGTCGTGCCGGAGGAACTTGTCGAAACGTTTCGCATCGGCGTGGCGGAACTGTATCGCGAAGGGCAACTGATGCAGCAGGCGGTGCTGACCGAGTTCATTCTCGACGGGCACCTGACGTCGCATGTGCGGCGCATGCGCGGACTGTACGGCGAGCGTCGCGAATTGCTGATCAACGCGATCCGCGCGCGTTTCGGCGATACGCTCGCCGTGCGCGGCGACGAAGCCGGACTGCATTTCGTGCTCGAACTGCCGCAGTTCGTCGACGATCGCGCGGTCGCCGCCGATGCGCTGGCGGCCGGCGTCGTCACGCGCCCACTGGTCAATTACTTCATGAACCGCGACGAGGCGTTGCGCGGTTTGATGCTTGGCTACGCGTGCGTGCCGAATCATGACATCGCGCCGAATTTCGCGAAGCTCGCCGATGTGATCGAGCACGCAATGGCGCCCATGCAGGTCGCGCAGGCATGAAGCCGTTCATCGCGCTACTCGGCTGCGCCGCGCCGGACCGCGCGAACGACGCGTGCGAGCGCCTTCAATGCATCGGCGGGCGAATCGCTGAATTGCGCGGCGACGATCGCGCCATCCACGGCGAGCGCGAGCGCTTGTGCATCGGCTTTGGCGGTGCGCGAAGCCGGCATCAGCGCGCGGATCGCCGCGGTCATGTCACGCTTGTGGCGACGTGAAATATCGATGGCCTGCGGCAGCGTCGCGCCGACTTCGACGACCGAGTTGATGAACGCGCAGCCACGATAATTCTCGCTGCCGAACCATTCGGCGAGCGCGGGCACGAGCGCGTTGAGCGTTCCGCCGTGGCGCGCGAGCGCGTCGCGGAACCATGCCATCCAGTTATCGTGACGAAACGTGAGGAACGCGACGATCAGATCGTCCTTGCTCGGGAAATAGCGATAGAACGTCTTTTTCGCGACGCCCGATTCGGCGATCACGCGATCGATGCCCGTTGCGCGAATGCCATCGCGGTAGAAGAGATCGTGCGCGGTGTACAGGATGCGCGCGTCCGGCGCGAGCTCGGAGAAATCGCTGGAGATTGCGGAAGTATTCATGCAATCGATTGTAGACAGGTTCGTCTACCTGCGCTAGAGTGCGTCGGGTAGACAGACCTGTCTACTCATCTCATCGCTTAGAGCAAAGAGGACTCGCCATGGAATCCAAGCCGCCGTTTCCGCCGTTCGATGAAACATCCGCCAAGCTGAAAGTCCGTCTCGCCGAAGACGGCTGGAACACGCGCGATCCGGAGCGCGTATCGCTCGCGTATAGCGTGGACACGCGCTGGCGCAATCGCGCCGAATTCGCGAACGGGCGTGAGGAAGTCGTCGCGTTTCTGCGTCGCAAATGGGCGCGCGAACTCGACTATCGGCTTATCAAGGAATTGTGGGCGTACACGGGCAATCGCATCGCGGTGCGTTTCGCGTACGAATGGCACGACGACGCGAACAACTGGTATCGCAGCTACGGCAATGAAAACTGGGAATTCAACGAAGCGGGATTGATGACGCACCGTCACGCCTCGATCAACGATCTGCCGATCAAGGAAGCGGACCGCAAATATCATTGGCCGCTCGGTCGCCGGCCCGACGATCATCCGGGCCTGAGCGACCTGGGCTTCTGACTTCGGGGGCGGCTACATATCGCGTCGTCGCCGGAACGCCCACCATCCGGCGAGCGCGGTGAAGGTCGCGACGATCGCCACGAGCAGCCAGAAGCCGTGGTGATTTTCCGCGAGCGGAATGCCGCCGACGTTCATGCCGAAGAAACCCGCGACGATATTGATCGGCAGCGCGAGCACGGTCACGAGCGTCAGCGTGAAGAGCGTGCGGTTGCTTTGCTCGTCCATGCGCGTCGCGACTTCTTCCTGCAGGAGCTTGATGCGCTCGACGAGCCCGGCGAGATCGTTGAGCACGAGCGAGAACTCTTCGGTCGCGTCGCGAAGGTCCTGAATGTCCTGCGAATGCAGCCAGCGCGGCGGCCGCGCGAGCAGCCGGAACACGGAGCCGGGTTCGGGCGCGAGCAGGCGCTGCAGCCGGACGAGCACGCGCCGCAGTCCGCCGAGATCGGTGCGGGTCGCGGCGCCGCGCATCGACAGGAAACGGTCTTCGATGCCGTCGACCTCGACGCTCGTGCGCCGCACGATATGCACGAGCAGATCCGCCTGATCGCGCAGCAGATGCGCGAGCAACTCGGCGGGCGAACGGAAAATTTCGCCGCGTCTAACCGACTCGCGCAGCGAATCGACCGATCGCAAGGGCTTGAGCCGCGCCGTCACGATCAGCTTCTGATGCGTGTAGACCCACAGCGTCGCGATCTCCGAGGGCGTCAGCTCGAAGTTGAACATCACATCGTTGATGACGGCGAGGAGCGCGCCTTCCTGATGCTCGATGCGCGTCGAATGCGAGCCTTCGTTGAGCGTGTCGAAGAACGCGTCGGGCAGGCCGAGGCGGCCGCGCATCCACCGTTCGCACGAACTGTTCGCGAGATCGAAGTGCAGCCAGACGAATTCCTTGGGCGTGTCGTCGCGGGCGAGCCATTCGCTTGCGGCTTCGGCATCGATCGGCACGCCGGGCAGATCGGCATGAAATCGGAAACCGCAGACGAGGCCGGAAAAGTCGGAGCCGTAAGGCGGTCTTTGCAGGGTAGCGGGATTCATGCGGGCGTTCGGTTACATTCTGAGTATGTCGGCGTGTCGGCGGATGACGCGGCCCCCGACGCTTCTGGCATGCGCGTCGCCACGCGCTAGTGTGCCATCGGTCGCGCCCCGGATCGCGATCGTATCGCGTGAAAGCGAGCGAAACGATGGCCACGAACGCGGTGCGCCGTGCAAATATGACTGTCATTTTGTCGGCGTATCATCGCGCCACGCAAGACGGGCGCACGCGAGGCGCCGCGCGCGAAACTGGGGAGAAGGCAGTGGAAGACCATGACGACATGGACGGGGCGACGCAAACCACCGCGAACGGGCTGGTTCGCCTGGCGTCGGTGATTGCGGGACTGGCGCGCGAAGGCGCGATCGATACGCGCTTCGGCGCGAAGCTCCTCAAGCGGCTCGACAAGGAAGCGCGGCGCGTATCCGAACCCGGCGGCGCGCCGCTCGACGAGACGGAGCAGTCCGCGCTGTTCGGGGCGCTCGGAGAACTGGATGTCGCGTTGCGCCAGCGCGACGCGGCATCGCTCGTCGAGGCGAATGCGCGGCTGCGCGAGAGCGAAAGCGCGTCGGGAAAGCGTCGCAAAAGCCGGAAGAGCGGCGACGCCTGAGCTTGGCGGCGGGCGGGCGCGAAACATGCTGTTGGGCAGTCGTATGTTTCCGTCGAACGCCCATGCCCCTGTACTTGCATTCTCCTCATTGCGCGCTTTGGACGAATCGCAGCGTCGATGTCGACCGCGATTCGTGGCGCATCCTCATCGTCGACGACAACGCCCATAGCGCAGAAGCGCTTTGCGCCGCGCTCGAAGCGGAGGGCTTCGACACGCGTTTTGCGTTGTCCGGCGTCGATGCGCTCCATACGATCGACAACTGGGTGCCGCACATCGTCATTCTCGATATCACGATGCCGGAACACGACGGTTTCGCAACCGCGCGCGTGCTTCGCCGTATCGCCCGCACGCGCGACGCGGTGATCATCGCGTTCACGGCGCTCGGTGAGGACATCGTGCGGGCGGAGGGCATGCATTCCGGATTCGACGGTTATTGCCAGAAGGGCAACCCGCCCACGGAACTGCTCCGCCTGATCGGACGGCTCGTTCACTGAGATAACGCGGGATGTCGTTCGCGCTAGCGGGAAATTCGCACGCCCGTGCGCTAAATAATTGTTCGTTCCCCGCTAAACGAAGCAGCCGAGCGCGCCGCTTGTCAACACGCGCAATCGCCCGCCAGGCGGACGTTTAGGACGATTTTGAACGATCGTGCGGCCAACTATTGTTGGTCCATATCGAAAACTGAATTGAAATTTATGGAGATAAAAAAGCGATAGTAGGGGTATACACTGCATTCCATCGACGTAGCAGACAGTTTCTCGCAAGACCGCTGCGGCGCTTTCTGATTGAACGTCAACCGTCTTTGGAGCTCACACCATGAAACGCAATCTTCTCGCTACCCTTCTGATCGCCGCTACCGCCACGCTCGCCGCTCCCGCTTTTGCAAGCGGCTACGGTCCGGCTCCGTTCTACCGTCCGGCTGTCGGCGCGCCGACGTCGCAACAAGGTCCGAGCGCACAAGCGATCGCCGCCGAAGAAAACGCGAACGGCACGAGCACGACCGCTTTCGGCGGCTCGCGCGACGCGCTGGCTCAGTCGGGCACCCGCACGCAATCGGCCAACAAGGCTCAGTCCGTCTTCTTCGGTCAATAACCGGTTCGGCCAGCCCGGCTCATCCGCCGGGCCGACAGGCCGAAAGACTGATTCGGCGCGCGCCGCGCAGGCTCAAAAGGTCTGCGTTGCGCGCGCCGAACGCGTTTCAGGCCGCGAGCGCGCCGCGCATCACGTTCGCGAGCTCCGACGCCTCGAACTTCGACACATACGCGTTCGCACCGACCTTGCGCACGTGCTGCTCGTTCGCCGATCCCGACAGCGACGAGTGAATCACCACCGGAATGTGCATCAGCCCCGTCTCCGCCTTGATGCGGCGCGTGAGGGTGAAACCGTCCATTTCGGGCATTTCCAGATCGGTGAGCACGAGCGCGATGTGATCCGCGACCTCGGTGCCGTCCTTCTCCGCCTTTCTGAGCGCCGCTTCCAGTACGTCCCACGCTTCCTGGCCGGTTTTGGTCATCACGAAGGGCACGCCCATCGCCGTGAGACTTTGCTCGATGAGCGCCCGGGCGACGCCCGAATCGTCTGCCGCAAGCACGCGCGCGCCCGGCTTGAGCTGCAGCCGACCGGTGTTGGCCTCGGTGATATCCGTTTCCTGCGACGGCAGCACATCACGCACGATGCGCTCGACGTCGAGCACCTGCGCGAGCCGCGAGCCGTCGACGTTGCCATCGAGCCGCGCGAAACTCGTCACGGTCTTGCCGCCCGAGTGCGATTCCGCCGACAGCACCTGATTCCACTCGAGCCGCACGATATCGTCGACTTCCTCGACCGCGAAGCCTTGCGTCGTGCGCGCGAATTCGGTGACGAGCAGAATTTTCGGACCGTTTTTCGGCCGGCAGCCGGTGATGCGCGCGAGATCGATCACGGGAATGATCTGGCCGCGGATATCCGCGACGCCGAGAATCTCCTCGCTCGAACCGGCGACGGCGGTGATCGTCGGCATCGCGAGAATCTCGCGCACCTTGAACACGTTGATGCCGTACAGCTCCCGTTGCTCCGAGCCCGGCGACTCGCCGAGCCTGAACAGAAGCAATTCGAACATGTTGCTGCCCGCGAGCCGCACGCGCTGCTCGATATCCTGTTGTGAACTGCTCACCTCGTTCTCCCTCTAAGCGATGCCTTCGTGTGTTTGCCGGTGGCTTCACTTTCCACCAGATGCCTGATTAGCGGCATTAATCGGCGAAACTGAAGGCATGCGTGACGACGCGCGAGATGAAACGCGCGGCGCACGTCTCGCGCGGCGCCGGTGATCTATACTTTTTTCGAATGGTCGGGTTAATGCCGATGAAGGCATCGCGCGCGAGGCTTTACGCTGCATACAGGCGCAAGATAACCCGTCGCCCAGGCGCAACAACGTTCCCCGCTCATAACGGAGGCGCTCGATGGCAACAGTCGCACAGGTTCTGAATTCGAAACCCGACCAGACGGTCTTTACCGTTCCAGCCACGGCGTCGGTCTTCGATGCAATCAAGCTGATGGCCGACAAGCACATCGGTGCGGTGATCGTCACCGAAGGCGACGAGATCGTGGGCATCATGACCGAGCGCGACTATGCGCGCAAAGTCGTCCTGATGGACCGCGTCTCGAAGCACACGCCGGTGCGCGACATTATGACGTCGCACGTGCGCTACGTGCGCCCCGACCAGACCACCGACGACTGCATGGCGCTCATGACCGACAAGCGCATGCGTCACTTGCCGGTGATCGACAACGGCAAGCTCATCGGCATGATCTCCATCGGCGATCTGGTGAAGAACATCATGGCCGAGCAGCAGTACACCATCCAGCAGCTCGAGTACTACATTCGCGGCGAGCACACTTGATTGCCGGCGATCCGGCTGTAAGCATTTCGTTATAATCGGCAGGCTTCGCCTATGAGCGCGGAGCCACGCTCGTCGTGCGCGATCCGCGCGCGCGGAGCATCGAGGGAGCGCCGCCGATGACACCGACTGCCGCATCCGCATCTCCATCCGCCGACACCGCAAAAACGCTCGCCGCCGACGCGCCGTTCTTCATCGTGATGAACGCGGGCTCGGGACGCTGTCAGTCCGACGCGACCCGCAGCCTGCTCGAAAGCGAACTCGGCGCGGCCGGGCGACGTTTCGAATTGCGCGTCGTCGACGATCCGCGCGGTCTCGCGGACGTCGCGCGCGAAACCGCGGCGGCGGCGTGCCAAGCGGGCGGCGTGCTCGTCGGCGCGGGCGGCGACGGCACGCTTTGCACGGTCGCGCACGCGGCGCACGACGCCGGCTGCCCGTTCGCGGTGCTGCCGCGCGGCACGTTCAACTACTTCAGCCGCGACCACGGCATTCCCGCCGATCTCGAGCAATCGACGAAACTTCTGCTCGACGCGCGCGCCTATCCGGTGCAGGTCGGCTTCGTGAACGCGCGCATGTTTCTCGTCAACGCGAGCCTCGGGCTTTATCCGCGCTTGCTCGAAGATCGCGAAATCTACAAGCGGCAATTCGGGCGCAGCCGGCTCGTCGCGCTCTGGTCGGCGCTTTCCACGATGCTCAAGCCGCATCGCCATTTGCGTCTGCATATCGATCACGATGGCAGCACGACCGAAATTCGCTCGTCGACGCTCTTCGTCGGCAACAACCGCCTGCAGATGGAGCAGATCGGCATGCCGGACGAAGCGCGCGCGCTGGAACAGGGCTTGCTCGTCGCGATTGCGCCGCGGCCGGTCGGACGGCTCATGCATCTGTGGCTGTCGCTGCACGGCGCGGCGGGGCGTCTGTCGGATTCCGATCACGTCGTGAGCTTCACGTTCGAGCGCATCACGGTGACGCATCCGTCGAAGAAGCGCAGACTCGTCAAGATCGCGACGGATGGCGAGGTCGCGAAACTGCAGATGCCGCTGGAATTTCGCGTGTCCGACAAACCGCTTTTCCTGCTCAAGCCTGAGCCGACAGTGGCCGAAGCCAATCGCTCATGACCTTGCTGTTGCAGATTTCCGATACGCATTTCGGCACCGAGCGGCCGCCGGTGGTCGCAGCGCTCCTGCGGCTCGCCGATGCGCTCGCTCCCGATCTCGTCGTGCTGTCCGGCGATATCACCCAGCGCGCGCGCAAGCGGCAGTTCGCGTCGGCGCGCGCGTTCGTCGATGCGCTCGGCGCGACGCCGACGCTCGTCATCCCCGGCAATCACGACATTCCGCTTTTCGATCCGCTCGCGCGGCTGTGTTATCCGTACGCGAATCATCAGCGCGCGTTCGGCGCCGATCTCGAACCGGCGTTCGATTCGGCGGGGCTGCTCGTGCTCGGCGTGAACACGACGCGGGCGTATCGTCACAAGGACGGCGAAGTGTCGATGCAGCAGGTGAGGCGCGTCGCCGCGCGGCTGGAGGCGGCGAGCGCGGCGCAGTTGCGCGTCGTGGTCACGCATCAGCCGGTGGCCGTCACGCGCACTCAGGACGAAAACAATCTGCTGCACGGACGCGAGCGCGCGGTGCCGCGCTGGGCGCGTGCGGGCGCGGACCTGATTCTCGGCGGGCATATTCATCTGCCCTACGTGTTGCCGCTGCACGATACCTTCGCGGGACTCACGCGCCGCATGTGGGCGGTGCAGGCGGGCACGGCGCTGTCGTCGCGCACGCGCGGCACGATCGACAATTCGGTGAACGTGATCCGCCACGACGCAAGCGGTGGCAATGGCGACGGGCGTCGCGCGACGGTCGAACGCTGGGACTATTCGGAGACGACCGAAGCATTCGAGATGATCGCGCGCCACGATCTCGCGCTCGGCGTCGCGCAACCGACGGATGCTGTCACGTCGCCCGGATGACGAGTTCGGCGAAGCCCGTCGCGGCATCGTGCTCACGCGTGTAACGTTCGCCGGGCAGATGCGCGACGATGATCTCCGCCGTCGTCCGCACGATGCAGCCCGGCGTGACGTGGCCGCCGGAGACGCGGCCATCGGCATCGGCGATGCTCATGTGCAGGTGCGGGCCTTGCGCTGACAGCGTGCCGGCGAGCGTGACGATTTCGAGATCGCCGCGCAATTCAACGGCTTCGTCGCGGCCCGCGTAGCGCAGACGCGCGACGTTCAGGCTGCCGATGCCCTGAAGGACGAACGCGGCGGAGAGCGCGTGCGCGCGGAAGGCATGATCGAGCGCGGCGCGCAGATCGTCGCCGGGCGACAGACGAAGGGTCATCGCATGCATGGATGAAGGACTCGTAGGGGATCACGTTCAAGACTACACGCTGGCGGATCGCGGTGGCATCATGGGCGCGGTCCGCCGTGGCTATTTCTTACTGTGGAGACGCCATGAGTTTCGAACTGACGATGCTTGCCTGGACGCTCGTGCTCGCGCTGGTGCAAGTGTTGCTCCCTGCGGTCGTGCGCAACCGCGAAGTCGGCATCAGATACCAGGCCGGCCCGCGCGATGCCGCCACGCCGCCGCCCGGCAAGCTTTCCGGACGGCTGATGCGGGCGCAGTCGAATCTGTTCGAGACGCTGCCGATTTTCGCCATTGCGGTGCTGATCGTGCACGTCACGGGGCGCGAGAACACGCTCACGCACTATGGCGCGCTTGCGTATTTCGTCGCGCGTCTGGTCTACGTGCCGCTCTACGCTGCCGGCGTGCCGTTCGTGCGCTCGCTGGTGTGGCTGGTGTCGGTCGTGGGCATCGTGCAGATTCTCGTTCCCATCATCTGACGAGGAGTGAAGGGCAATGACCGATCAAGCTTCAACCATCGAGATCGAAACCGCGCCGAATCCCGAATTCGCCGTGATCCTGATGCACGGCCTCGGCGCCGATGCCAACGACTTCGTGCCGCTCGTGCCCGAATTGCGTCTCGCCGATGCGCCCGCGATCCGCTTCGTGTTTCCGAACGCGCCGGAGATCGCCGTGACGGCGAATAACGGCTATGTGATGCGCGCGTGGTACGACATTCTGTCGTTCGAGGGCATCAACCGGCGCGTGGACGAGGCGGGCATCGTCGCTTCGGTCGGGCGCGTGCGGGCGCTTATCGAGGCGCAGAACGCGCGGGGAATTCCCAGTGAGCGCATTTTTATCGCGGGATTTTCGCAGGGCGGTGCGATGACCTATCAGGCGGGGCTCACTCATCCTGAGAAGCTCGCTGGGTTGATCGTGCTGTCGGGCTACATTCCTTCCGAAGGGCTGATCGATGAATCGCTTTCCGAAGCGAACCGATCGGTTCCCATCTTTGCCGCGCATGGGAGCTTCGATGATGTGCTCAATGTGGCTCTCGGTGAGCAGGCGTGCGAATTCGCTCGCGGGCAAGGGTGTGAGGTCGAATGGCATGCCTATCCTATGGCGCATTCGGTTTGTATGGAGGAGGTTGAGGCGTTGCGGGCTTGGTTGGGGGGGCGGTTGCGAGGGTGAGGTTTTTTTTGGGGGGGGGGCCGCGTTGGGGGGGGGGGGTTTTTGTTGTGCGGGGGGGGGGGGGGGGGGTCTTTGTGCCCGCGCTCCCGGGCGCGCGGGACAAAAAAAAACATCCACCCGCGC